>JAHKKQ010000200.1 GCA_020027805.1 Candidatus Dadabacteria bacterium | reverse complement strand
ACGGGCGTCTGCTCGAACAAAGTTCTGTATCTCTCTTCCGATTCCTTGAGAGCCTCTGCCTGCCGTGCGTTATTGACAGCGATCTCAATCTGGGCCGCGATCATCTCGAGGAGGTTGAGCTCCTCTTTGTTGAACGCGTTTTTTCTGAATGAATTGATGTTTATGCATCCGATAATCTCCCCTTCATGCTTTATAGGCACGGATGCATAGCTCCTCGTTCCCACGTCTCTTCCGGCCTGTCCAATGACCGTATCGCATTCTATATCCGGACTGTAGATCAGCTTTCCGTCTATTATTGTTTTCCATGTGAAGCCTTTTGGATAAGGTATCCGCTTCACTTTATTGATGAACCATTCGGGATAGCCCCGGTGGGCTTTCATTACCGCTTCTATGCCTTCGACGAAATAAATCGAGACGTTGTCTGTCCCGTCTATATTCTTGTTCATGGCGTCCATGGCGTTCTCGAGGACTTCCTGCAGGTCTATCGAGCTGTGAACGCTCCTCGTGATGGTGCCGATAATTTCTTCGTATCTTTTTTTCTTGGATAACTCCTCCAATCTTAGCTTAATTTCTTCCTCGGACTTTTTCAGTGCCTCGGCTTGTCTCGCGTTCTTGATCGCCGATTCCAGCTGCCTTGCGACAATGCGGAGCATGTTGAGGTCTTCTTTGCTGATCCCGTTCTTTTCCTGGGAATGAATGTGTATGCAGCCGACGGATTTGCCATCGGACTGGATAGGCATGGACAAATAGCTCTTCGTCCCGAACTCTTTTCCGGCGGGGCCTAACACGTCGTCCTCATCGGTATCGGGAACATATCTGGGTTTTCCATCCAGGATCGTTTTCCATGTCGCGCCTTTAGGATAGGGAATTTTTCTTACGCGCTCTATGTACCAGTCCGTGTGTCCTCTGTTGGCTTTCAGTACGGCCTCATTCCCCTCGACCATGAAAATAACGACGTTACTGGCCCCTTCGACATTTTTGTTCAGCGCATCCACCGCGTTTTCGAATACTTCCTGCAAGTCGAGCGATTGGTGCACACTTTCCGTTACAGCTTGGACGATGGATTCGTATCTGTTCTTTTTGGACAGCTGCTCGAAGTGCCCTCTCAGCTCTTCTTCCCTTTTCCTGGACTCGGTCATATCGATGACATCGGCGATGATGACCTTCTTGCCTTTGAAGCTCGATAGCTGCAGGTACGTTTCGACCGGATAGTGTGTTCCGTCCTTTCGACGGTGCACGCCTTCAATCCTCATTTCTTTACGGTTGCCTGCAATTAGAGGTTCGGCTTTGCCGAAGAAGCCCTGAGTGAAGTCCGGGCTTATATCGAGGGGATTAATATCGAGTAATTCTTCGAACGTATATCCGAGATTGTTTCTGGCGCCCTTATTTACATGCTGGAGCTTATATGTTTCCGCGTCGAAAATATAAACCTCGTTGATCGATTCCTCGAGGATTTCACCGAAACGCGCTGCTAATTCCTGTGCTGTTATCCGCTCAATCGCTATGCGGGCAAGCTGCGTTGCCGTCTCTATGAGCTTTTTTTCGTGAGAGTTCGGGGAATTGGGGTGATCGTAGTACATTGCGAAGGTGCCGAGGACATTCTTGTCGGTTGATATTATGGGGGTGGACCAGCAGGCTCTGAGACCGTGCTTTAATGCCAGGTCTTTGTAATCCGCCCACAGGGGATCTGTTTCGATGTCTGTTGCGATTACGGGCTTTTTCATGTATGCCGCGGTGCCGCAGGAACCGACACAGGGCCCTATTGGCAGGCCGTTTGTCGATTTTATATAACCCCTGGGCAGGCTCGGCGCGGCGCCGTGCCTGAGATGTTTCCCTTTTTCGTCCAGTAGGAGGAAAGAGCAGAGCATGCCGGGTGCCTGACTCTCGATTTGCCGGCACAGGTAATCGAGGGTCCGTCTCAATGACACGTTCCGTGCGATCATTTCGAGCACTTTGTTTTCCGTATTCAGCAAAAACGCCGCGTTCTTTTGATCCGTTATGTCTTCGCATACTATATTTATGAAGGTTTTTCTATTGCCGATTAATGTCACCACGGCGTTTTCGCGAACCCAGATCAAGCTGCCGTCTTTTTTCACCTTGCGGATTTCCCACGTATGTACCTGTTGCGGATTATTCAGGCATTTTTTCAGCTGGGCGAGAACGCTTTTTCTATCCTCGGGATGAAAGACATTAAGGACCGGATGCCCGACAAGCTCTTCTGTTGAGTAACCGAGGTGCTCCGCGCCGATTGAATTCACTGCTTTGACTATACCTTCCCTGTCGATCGTGACGTTCATGAGCGGGCTGAACTCATAAAATGATTTGTATAGAGATTCCTGGTCGGGCCACGGACCGGAATTCTTCTGTGAATGGCGGGAGACGCCGCCGGGCCCGCCCGACGGTTTTCTTCCGTCTTTCGGTTTCTCTTTATTCCCGTTTTTTGATTCGGATTTTCCCTGCGTTCTCATCTTTCCTCAATGGTACTTTTAAGGGCTGTACCGGACCTCGCACGAGACTCCGCGCCCCATTGCGCCTTTTCACAGCCGCCCGGAAATAAAGACCGAATAACCATGAACATATTATAACCCCGTTCCGGCCAAAAATGGGATTATCTTTGCAGGTGCATATTGTTATTATTGGCGGTTGATTGTCACTACGCCGGAAGGCTCTTCGGCGGGGTTAACTGGGTCATATTTGGATGGGAAAATCTTGCTCCGCAGGCTGGCGATCACCACGACCCGCCTCCCCCCCCGCCGAACCCGCCTCCGCTCGACCCGCCTCCGCCTAAACCGCTTCCGCCTGATTTTCTCGGTGTCGACGACAGAGAGCTGCTCATCACGCCCAGGCTTCTTCCCAGGTCGGAAACGAACGTATTCGGTGAAAACGAGTTTCTGTAGCTGGGTGAGGAATACCAGGACGGCGGCTCCCTGTACAGGTCCCGGAATGCGTCGGCCCACTTGTCCTCGAGTCCGAATACGAGCGCGAACGGAAGGATCCTGTCGAAGAGCGTCGGGTCGTCCTTTGCCAGGGCTTCGATCCTGTCCTTTTCCGCCCTGTCGATGAATTCCCTGAACCCCAGCAGCTCTTCGTTGAGGAGTGCTCCCTCCCTGGTTTTTCTCGGCATGTATCTCGACGATATGAGTATTATCAGCCCCGAAAGCGCGATTGAGATTTTCAGAAGGAAGTTGCTGAAAAGCACGAAAGCCAATATAAGTATTATTATTCCAATCCACTTATAAATGCCCTTCACCTTCTCCGGGTCGGCCGGGAAATATTTCTTGCCTACGAGCTCTCCGTAGAGCGCTTTTTTTATAGGCGGCAGCTCGGTGTAGAATTTGTCCTTGAGATCGGAAACCAGAACTTTTTCCCTGCCTTTGAAGATTCCCGAAAAGATCTTCTCTTCGTGAGGCTTTAATTCACCCTGAGCCGGCTCCCTGGTTTTTATAAGCTTGTAATCCCTGTCGGTGAAGAAATAGAATTTCGTGCTCTCGGTTTCTTCGATCCTGAGATAGCCCCTTACGGCAAGGTCGATTATGGTGGATGTGATGTCGAGGATGTCGGCCCTTTCATCGACGAGCGTACCCGCTTCGGCGGGGGTCAGGTCCTTTGGCGGCTGATATCGGACAGTGATTACCCCTTTTCCCTCCGGGTCTCTCCCCCGGCTGCTCCATATGTACGTTATAACGAAAAAGGTGAGAAACGGCAGCCCGAAATACCAGTTGTCGGTAAGGAACCATAGTGCTTTAGTCATCGGCGAGGGTTCCTCGATCGAGCCTTTGGGCAGTCCAACCACGATGGTGAGTCCCTGGCCCGCCCAGAGCGAGCTCGTAGCCAGAAAGTTTATCTT
>JAHKKQ010000052.1 GCA_020027805.1 Candidatus Dadabacteria bacterium | reverse complement strand
GATCCCAATTCGCAATTAAAGCAACTCAAACAGTGGGTTAAACGTTATTTGGGCTAGTTATCTAGGACAGCCCCATGAATTATTACGGAATCGATGAGAAGATTAGTCGCTTCCGACTAGCTTTATCTGATCGTCGCGGTTGGGGACCATGCAGAGGAACTCGAAATTCTCGCCGCCCAGGACCTCGTACCAGTGGGGTACACCTACGGGGATGTATAGGACGTCCTCGGCTTTCACCTCGTACACTCTATCTCCTATCCCTATCCTCGCGCGGCCGCGGAGCACATACTGCTCGTGCTCGACGGTGTTGGTGTGGGCGGGGATGCCTCCGCCCGGCTCCATAATAAAGCGCCTCATCGCGAAGTTGGGCCCTTCGTCGGGCCCTATCAGCACCTGGCGGTATGTATGGCTCCCGGCGCTTACCTTTTCTACGGGGATTTGATTTACGTGCTTTACGGACTCGGGCATCTTATTTGTTCCAGACCGGCGGATTTAAAGTTCACACGTCGAGGTTGACGACGTTTAAGGCGTTAGTCTCGATGAACTCCTTCCTCGGCTCCACCTCGTCACCCATCAGGATCGTGAATATCTCGTCCGACCCCACTACGTCCTCTATCATTACTTTCTTGAGCACGCGGGTTTCGGGATTCATCGTGGTCTCCCAAAGCTGCTCCGGGTTCATCTCGCCGAGACCCTTATACCTCTGAATCGTCATGCCCTTCTTGCCGCGCGTGAGAATGTGCTCCGTCACGGCCGGGAGACTCGGGAGCTCGACGGCGGTCTCGTCGTCGAGTATGCCGTAGGGAGGGTCACCGACCGCCTTTATCGACTCGCGGAGGTTCCTTATCTCGCCAAACTCGGGCGAGCTGAGGAAGTCGAAATCGATCAACGTGGTTCTCTGCCTGCCGCTTTCCTTGAAGCTATATGAAATTTTAGACGCCTCGTGCTCGGGGTCGTCGTGAATCTGCCAGTCCAGACCCGTAATTTCCGGGTGCCTCGCCTCGATCCAGTCCTTTATCTCCAGGAGATGAGCGTCGAGCTCGACCGACTTGTCCGTCTTGAGATGCCCTTTTTTGATCCCTTCCCTGCTGGCGAATGCGTCCACGATCCTCATGTCCCTGCCCCATTTCCCTATCCTCTCAAGGGCTTTGGCGTAGGAGATCGATTTCTTTATGATATCGAAGAGCCTCGCCCCTTTTATCTCCTTCGTGCCGTTCCCGTTCGCGGAGACGTTCAATACTATTCCGTTGGTGCCGTGCTCGAGGAAATAATCTTCGTACACATGGTCGTCTTTCAAATATTTCTCTTCCTTTCCGCGCTTCACCCTGTAGAGCGGGGGCTGGGCGACGTAGAGGTGGCCTCTGTCTATAACCTCGGCGAACTGCCTGAAGAAGAAAGTGAGAAGGAGTGTCCTGATATGAGAGCCGTCCACGTCGGCGTCTGTCATAAGTATGACCTTGTGGTACCTGAGCTTCGTGATATCGAAGTCATCGCTCCCTATGCCCGTGCCGAGGACAGTGATGAGGGTCCGTATCTCCTCGTTGCCGAGCATCTTGTCGAACCTGGCTTTCTCCACGTTCAGTATCTTTCCGCGGAGCGGCAGGACGGCCTGATTGTACCGGGACCTCGCCTGCTTCGCGGAGCCTCCGGCGGACTCGCCCTCGACTATGAACAGCTCGCACAGCCCGGGGTCGCGCTCCTGGCAGTCGGCGAGCTTCCCGGGGAGAGAGCCCGATTCGAGCGCGCTCTTCCGCCTCGTCAGCTCCCTCGCCTTCCTCGCGGCCTCCCTCGCCCGTGCGGCATCGACGGTTTTTTCAATTATCTTTCTCGCGACGGACGGGTTTTCCTCGAAAAATGTCCCGAGCTTGTCGTTGAGGAGCGTCTCTACGATGCCCTTTACGTCCGTATTGCCGAGCTTGGTCTTGGTCTGTCCCTCGAACTTGGGGTCGGGGAGCTTTACGCTTATTACGCCCGTAAGCCCTTCCCTCGTGTCGTCGCCGCTGAGAGTGACTTTAGCATTTTTCAGCAGGCCTTTATCTTCCGCGTACTTGTTAACCGTCCTCGTAAGCGCGCCCCTGAACCCGGTGAGGTGGGTGCCGCCCTCGATGTTGTTGATGTTATTCGCGTAACAGAAAACCGTCTCGGTGTAGCCGTCGTTATACTGGAGGGCCACTTCCACGATGATGTCGTCCTTCTCCCCCGATACGTATATCGGGTCGGGATGGAGCGGCTTCTTGTTCTTATTGAGCTCTTCGACGAAGGCGACGATACCGCCCTTATAGTAGAATTCCTGGCCCTTCCCGGTCCTCTCGTCAGTGAGCTGGATGACGAGGCCCCTGTTGAGGAAGGCGAGCTCCCTTATCCTGTGCGCGAGCGTATCGTAGCTGAACTCGTAAATCTCGAAGATCTGGGGGTCGGGCTTGAACCTTATCTTGGTGCCCCTCCTGTCGGTCTTTCCGGTCTCCTTGAGCTCGGAAACGGCGTTGCCGCGCTCGTATTGCTGGAACCAGACCTTGCCGTCCCTCCTGATCTCGAGGTTCAGGTACTCCGAAAGGGCGTTGACGACGGTGACGCCGACCCCGTGAAGTCCTCCCGAGACCTGGTAAACCTTCCCTTCGAACTTGCCGCCGGCATGGAGCATAGTCATGACCACTTCAGCCGCTGACTTGCCTGTCTCCTCGTGCTTGTCGACGGGTATGCCCCTGCCGTTGTCCTCTATCGTGACGCTCTCGTCCACATGAATCGTGACGCTTATCCTGTCGCAATAGCCGGCGAGGGCTTCGTCCACGCTGTTATCCAGCACCTCGAACACCAGGTGGTGGAATCCGCGGGTGCTCGTGTCCCCGATGTACATATCAGGGCGCTTCCTGACGGCTTCCAGGCCGGGCAGGACCTTAATTTTTTCTGCTGTATACGAGCTGTCTTCTTTGGTCTGAGTCTCTTTATCCAGGTCTGTTTTTACATCCAAAATGCACTACCTCCGAACATGCATGCAGGGGGGAAATTACTGAGATAATATTATACCATGACGGGCAAAAAATGGAAATAAAATCAAGGGGTTTTAATACATTTATCGAAGTAATTCCTGAAGCGCGGACGAGAGGACCGCGAATGCTAATTTTTCCAGTCAGGACGGGGGATTCCGGCCTCCGGTTTCATACCTTCGGGGGGGTGATCCCCACCTGCTTCTGATATTTGCCCTTCTTGTCGGCGTAGGAGATCTCGCACATCTCGTCAGCCTCGAAGAATAGTACCTGCGCTATGCCCTCGTTTGCGTATATTTTCGCCGGGAGCGGGGTCGTATTTGATATCTCGAGAGTAACAAACCCCTCCCACTCGGGCTCGAACGGGGTGACGTTGACTATTATCCCGCACCTGGCGTATGTGGACTTGCCGACACACAGGGTGATAGTGCTCCTGGGTATCCTGAAGTACTCTACCGTCCTTGCAAGCGCGAAGGAATTGGGCGGGATCATGCATACGTCGGAATTAATTTCGACGAACGATCTTTCATCGAACCCCTTGGGGTCGACTACCGTGTTATATACGTTCGTGAATACCTTGAATTCGTCGCTCACCCTGATGTCGTAGCCGTAAGCGGAAAGTCCGTATGATATAGCGCCTTCTCTCACTTGTCCGTCTACGAAAGGGTCTATCATTTTATGCTCTATGGCCATCTTTCTGATCCAGTGGTCGGGTTTAACTCCCATTGTCTTTACTCCTGGTGATTTGGGTTATGCCGCTTAGGGAAAAGCATACTACCACAGACTCGGATTTTACTCAATCGGGGGGAAGTGAGGGATGAGGTTGCCGCGTTTGGCTTTGCACTTGTCAAAAAGACTAATAAACAGAAAAGGCAAATATATTTTTCGTCTTTGTCTTGATACAAAGAAGCATACACGTAGTGTGGTTTATGAAAAAGCAAAGAAAAGCAAATGTTCGTTCTTCTTTTCCTTGATGAAAAGAAGCAAAAATCAACCGACTGTACATAATTTGCTAAAAATATCATATTAAGGCTAAAATCTTTCAATTCCGCCCGCAGCCCTGAAAGATTTTCACGCCTTTATAATCTATTTTCTTAACGCAAATTTTGTAATGTCGGGAAGAAAAAATATAGATTTCTCGTCTTTGCCTCGAAATGACAGATTCCAAGATGCTAAAAAACCGATCAGGTGAATTGCCTGAGGAAGCGGATGTCGTTCTCGAAGAAGAGCCTTATGTCGTTTATGCCGAATTTGAGCATGGTTATCCTCTCGATACCCATGCCAAAAGCGAAGCCCGAGTATTTATCGGGGTCGTAACCCACGCTCCTGAAGACCTCGGGGTCGACCATGCCGCACCCAAGTATCTCGAGCCAGCCCGTGTTCTTGCACACCCTGCACCCCTTCCCCCCGCAGATCATGCACGCTATGTCGACTTCGGCGCTCGGCTCGGTGAACGGGAAGAAGCTCGGCCTGAACCTGACCCCCACGCCCTCTCCGAAAACAAGCCTGACGAACTCGGTCAGCACCCCCTTCAGGTCCCCGAAAGTTACGCCCTCGTCGACTAGGAGCCCCTCTATCTGGTGGAACATCGGGGTGTGGGATATATCGCTGTCGCACCTGTAAACCTTCCCGGGGGCGATAACTTTGACCGGGGGCTTCCGCTTTTCCATGACGCGTATCTGAACGGGGGACGTATGGGTCCTGAGGACTATTTCGTCGGAGACGTAGAACGTATCCTGCATATCCCTCGCCGGGTGGTTCTTGGGGATATTGAGCGCCTCGAAGTTATAGTAGTCGGTCTCGACTTCTGGACCCTCGGCGACTTCGAAACCCATTCTCTCGAAGATTGCCGTTACCTCTTCCATAACCTGCGTGATGGGGTGTCTCGCGCCTACGGGCATACCCCTTCCCGGAAGGGTGACGTCTATCTTCTCTTCATAGAGGGAGCGCCTCTTCTTCTCGTCCCTGATCTCGTTAAGCCTGTTGTCGATGAGGTCCTCGACGAAGGTCTTGGTCTCGTTTATGAGCTTGCCCATGCGAGGCCGGTCGGAGTCAGGGATATCCTTCATGCCCTTTAATATCTCGGTGATAACACCTTTCCTGCCGACGAACTTCGCCTTGAGGTTCTGGAGGGACACCTCGTCGTCTACGGAGCCGAGCTCGGCCTCCGCCTGTTTTTTAACGTCTTCGAGCACGTCTATCATCGATTCACTCCGGCAAAATCATCGAAATCCGGACAATAATCTACCATAACGAGAATTTACATCTACTCCCGCGCATGAATTACGAAAAGTCAGGGGGAGCGGCGAAAGGGGTGAAATACACCGTTTACGGGCTATCGGGAAAGATTTTAATTGTTGAGCACGGCCAGAACGGTTATCGCGATCATAGCTATTCCGACGGCGGCCTTCGAAATAGTACCGGCGACCCTGCCTAAGAACGCCCCCCAGCCCGATTTTATGGCCTCGTCCATCTTTTTTCCCTGTAAGAGCTCCATCAGTATAGCCCCGGCAAACGCCCCCGCGAACGCGCCGATGACAGCCCCTATTCCGAAAAAGAACGGCGCGCCCATCACGGCGCCGATAATGCCGAAGATTATGGAGCCCACAATGGCCCTGTTACTGGACTCGTACTTTTTCGACCCCAGTATGCCGAGAAGGAACTCTATCAGCTCCCCGGCGAGGGCGAGAACGACCAATATGATTATTACCCTGACAGTTATTTCGCTGAAACCGCCGTACCAGCCGTAGAGGACGGAGGCCCCTAGAATGATGAAAGTGCCCGGGAGGCCGAATACGAGGGAAACCAGACCCGCGAGCGAAACCAGGATGTAGAAGGCAAGTAGGACGTAATCCATCACTTGAATAGATTTACCCGTAAAACTCTTTTTTCCAACTGATAATTTGGCTCTTAGCCGTCCAGCATCTCGTCCAGGCCCTTCTACCGCCCCAAATCAGCTCACAGCCCGTTTGCGGGAATATAGGAAATAGATCACGAACCCTAACAGCATCCAGACGATCAACCTGAGCCACGTATCCATAGGAAGCGCCGCCATCTGAAGGAAGCTCACACAGGCGCCCAGTATCGGCAGAAGGGGGAAAAACGGGACTTTAAAGGGCCTAGGAAGCCCGGGGTCCGTATAGCGGAGCACGAGCACGCCTGAACAGACGATCACGAATGCGAGAAGGGTCCCGATCGATACCAGCTCGCCTAGAATTCCCATGGGGAATATCCCCGCAAAAAACGCCGCCGCGAGCCCCGTCAGAATCGTTGTAAATATCGGCGTCCTGTATACGGGATGGAGGACGGCGAACCGTCCGGGCAGCATTTTGTCGCGCGCCATCGAATAGAATATCCTGGTCTGTCCGAAGAGGAGCACGATGATTACGGACGTGAGACCAGCGATCGCTCCTATCTTTATCAACGGGCGGAGCCAGTAAAGCTTGTCTCCCATAAAATCGACGGCCACGGCGATCGGATCGGGCACGTTCAGCATGGGATACTTCACTACGCCTGTTAAAACCAGCGCTACCACGATATACAAAACAGTCGCGACCACGAGAGAGCCGAGAATGCCGATAGGGACGTTTCGCTGAGGGTTGCGCGTTTCCTGCGCGGCGGTGGAAACTGCGTCGAAGCCTATGTACGCGAAGAATATCACGCCCGCGCCCCGAAGCACCCCGCTCCAGCCGAAATGGCCGAACATCCCCTCGTTGGGAGGGATGAACGGCTCCCAGTTTTCCCGGTTGATATAAAAAAAGCCGACTCCGATAAAGACCAGAAGCACGGTGAGCTTAATGATAACGATAAAGGTGTTTGCCGTGGCCGATACCCAGATGCCAAGGGATAAGAGAGTCATCGCAGCGAGTACGATAAGTATGGCCGGGAGGTTGATCACCGAGCCGGTAAATGCCCACCCCGTAAGAGAGTGGTAAGATAAAGGCGCTTTCGATACCATTTCGGGAATAGCGAGCCCAAAGTCATTAAAGAAAGAGACGACGTAACCCGACCAGCCTACGGCGACAGTCGAGCTTGCGAAGAGGTACTCGAGAACGAGATCCCATCCTATGATCCACGCAATAAATTGTCCGAGCGTAGCGTATGAGTATGTATATGCGCTTCCCGAGACGGGGATCATCGATGCCATTTCGGCATAACACAATCCCGCCAAAGCGCATCCGAAGCCCGAGAGAACGAAAGAGAGGGATATTGCGGGTCCCGCGTACTGGGCAGCCGCCTGGCCCGTGACGACAAAAATCCCGGCGCCGATAATTACCCCGATGCCGAGGCTCACCAGATCGAGCGGACCGAGCACACGTTTTAGACCGTGTTGCTCGTCGTCCGCTTCAAGCATTATCTGGCTTATATTTTTTCGTTTCAGGAGTTGTTTCAACATCAACAGGGCCTCCTGAATATTACTCGCTAATAATTAGATAAACAACGGCGCAAGCACGAGCGTAATCGTCGAGAGTAGCTTAATGAGCACGTGTATAGACGGGCCTGCCGTGTCCTTGAACGGATCGCCGACCGTGTCGCCCACTACCGTAGCTTTATGCGTCTCCGACTTCTTACCGCCGTAATTCCCCATCTCCACGAATTTCTTCGCGTTGTCCCAGGCGCCGCCGCCGTTATTCATAAACGTCGCGAGCAGGATGCCGGCTATCGTTCCCACCATCAGGAACGCGGCCACAGCCTCGGCCCCGAGACCGAACTGCTTGAATACGAGTCCTACCGCTATAGGCATGCAGACAGCGAGAAGACCGGGAGGGATCATTTCCTTGAGAGCGCCTTTCGTGACGATATCGACGCACCTCGCGTAGTCGGGCTTGGAAGTGCCCTGGAGGATGCCGGGGTTTTCCTTGAACTGAGCGCGTACGTCGCTGATTACATAGTACGCCGCCCTGGCTACGGCCCTTATCGCGAGCGAGCTGAAGAGGAAGACCAGCATCGCGCCCAGGAGTCCGCCTACGAAGACCTGGACCTGGGCAATGTCAACGGTATCGAAAAGCTTTCCGGTCAGGTGCGAAACCTCGTCCATGTAAGCCGAGAATAGAAGGAAAGCCGCGAGAGCAGCAGAGCCTATAGCGTATCCCTTCGTGAGGGCCTTCGTCGTGTTTCCGACCGCGTCGAGCCTGTCCGTCTTGGCCCTGATTTCTTCAGGCTGTTTGCTCATTTCAACTATGCCGCCAGCGTTGTCCGTGATAGGCCCGAAGGTATCCATGGCAAGGATGTATGCCGCCGTACCAAGCATTCCCATCGTTGCGATTGCCGTACCATATAAACCCGCGGCGTTCCGGGAAATATCGGCAAACTCCTGCAGTCCGTACATCCCGCAGTAATATGAGCTTATAAGCGCCGCGGAAATCGCGAGCACGGGAAGAGCGGTACACTCGAGGCCTACCGCGAGACCGGCTATGATGTTGGTAGCGGGGCCCGTTTGAGACGCTTCGGCTATGAACTGCACCGGACGGTACCTATATTCGGTGTAATACTGCGTGATGTACACGAACGCGATGCTGGTCGCGATCCCTATCACGCCCGAGAGGAACAACCAGAGGTTGTTGTCAAGCAGGAGATACGTCGCAACGAAAAAACCCGCGGCCGCAAGGATGCAGGTGATGTAGTATCCGCGGTTGAGCGACTCCATGGGGTCTTCATTTTCATTCTTTAACTTAACCAATGTTATTCCAATCATACTCGCTATGAGACCGAAGGCGCGGGCCACTAGCGGGAAGAGTATCCCCTTGATTCCGAAGTGGGGGAAGAGAGCGACGCCCAAAATCATGGCGCCTATGTTCTCGGCTGCCGTCGACTCGAAGAGGTCGGCTCCGCGGCCGGCGCAGTCGCCGACGTTATCTCCCACGAGGTCCGCTATAACGGCGGGGTTCCTGGGGTCGTCTTCGGGTATTCCTGCTTCGACCTTACCCACGAGGTCGGCCCCGACGTCGGCCGCCTTGGTGTAAATACCGCCGCCCAGCTGGGCGAAAAGCGCGACGAAGCTCGCTCCGAACCCGTACCCGACTATAAGATACGGGACCCTCTTCAGCACTTCCGCATCCTCACTATATCCGCCGTAGAGTAAGAATAGTATCCCGACTCCCAGAAGACTCATAGCGACGATCGTTATCCCCGATACCGCCCCGCCCCTGAACGAAATCCTGAGCGCCCTGTCGAGACTCGACCTTACGGCGCTTGCAGTACGTATGTTAGTCCTTATCGATATCCACATACCTATATATCCTGCAAGAGCCGAGCAGCCCGCTCCGAAAAGAAACGCTACAGTAGTACGCCAGGCCGTATCCTTATCGCCGGCAAGGAACCAGTAAACCAGGAACATAAGGGCCGCGAGAGCGAGACTCATCATGATGATCGTCGAGTACTGTCTCTTGAGAAACGCCTCGGCCCCTTCTTTAATCGCGTTACTTATCTCCTGCATCGCGGAAGTGCCCATATCGGAACTGAGCACAAACTTCGCAAGATACCCCGCGAAAGCCAGAGAAAGCACGCTTATGCCTAAAACAAGCAAAATTAATGTGTGGCTGCTTATCTCCATATCAAATTCTCCTTTGTTTTATTGATAACATTTTATAATTTTCAGATTATTGTTTGCGGGAGGCGGAAAGCAAACCGGGGGTCTTTCTAGCTATGCTGGAGCTGCCTGAATTGAAAAATAAAAATGAGCGGAACACACATTCCCGGCAGGTACTCTTACTAATGTTTCCGTACCTCAATCGAAGCAATCTATAACCTCATTCCTCCCAAAGATGCGGAAAACATATCAGAATACCCAATAAAGTCAAGGGAAATGAGCGAGGGCGAGTAAATAGATACCCGCGGTCTATAATCCGGCCGTGATTTTGAGTTTATAATTCATTTGCTGTATCTTGTTACCCGGCGAGGCGCGTTTTAATGCTTAAAGACAGATAAGTAAAGATAAAAAGCACGGCATGCAAACATATACCGCGATTATGTTTTTCTCCCCCTGTATCAGCCCCGGGACGAGGTCGGCCGGATGACCATACACGCCATGCCACTCGTCGTGGGCGCACTCTGCGTCATGGTGATTTTCTACAGGTATTACCACGGGTTTATCGCCGCGAAGGTCGCGGTGCTCGACGATTCACGGAAAACCCCTGCCTACACCATGTACGACGGCCAGAACTACTTCCCGACTAATAAATGGGTGCTCTTCGGGCATCACTTCGCCGCTATCACCGGAGCGGGGCCCCTGATAGGACCCGTTCTCGCCGCGCAGTTCGGCGTGCTGCCGGGCTATCTGTGGATACTCATAGGGGTGGTGCTGGCCGGAGCGGTGCACGATTTCATAATATTCTTCGCCTCGGTAAGGCACGGCGGGAAATCTCTCGCGGAGATAGCGAAGACGGAGATCAGCCCGCTCTCAGGGATAATAGCCTCGATAGCTGTACTGTTCATACTGGTCGTCGCACTGGCCGGACTCGGGCTCGCGGTGGTAAACGCGCTCGCGGAAAGCTCGTGGGGGGTGTTCACCATAGGGTGCACGGTCCCGATCGCGTTCTTCATGGGGCTTTACATGTACAGGTTCAGGAAGGGACGGATCGCGGAGGCCACGGTCATAGGCGTTATACTGCTTTTACTGGCCGTCTATTTCGGGAAGGACATAGCCCAGTCCCCGCTCGCTCCCTATTTCACGCTGCCAAAGGCCAGGATCACCCTGTTCATTCTAATTTACGGCTTTACGGCCTCGATACTGCCCGTCTGGCTTCTCCTCTGCCCGAGGGACTACCTGAGCTCGTTCATGAAAATCGGCACTATAGCCTTCCTGGCAATCGGGATAATAATCGTCGACCCGGAGCTCAAGATGCCGGCTGTTACGGAATTTATCAAGGGCGGCGGGCCCATAATTCCGGGGGCGCTGTTCCCCTTTACCTTTATAACAATCGCATGCGGCGCGATCTCCGGGTTCCACGCGCTCGTCGCATCGGGCACTTCTCCCAAGATGGTCTCGAAGGAATCGGACATCAAGACGATAGGGTTCGTCGCGATGCTGATAGAAGGCTTCATCGCCATTCTCGCGCTCATCGCCGCGACCGCGCTTTTCCCGGGAGATTACTTCGCCATCAACGTCCCGGGGCCGATATTCGAGACGCTCGGGCTCAGCACCGTGAACCTCGACCACCTCTCGGCTCAGGTCGGCGAGACGCTCAACGGAAGGACGGGGGGGGCGGTTTCGCTCGCCGTGGGGATGGCGCAGATATTCACGGCGCTTCCGGGAATGGGCCACCTGATGGACTACTGGTACCACTTCGCGATAATGTTCGAGGCGCTCTTCATACTCACGACGATAGATACGGGGACCAGGGTAGCGAGGTTCATGATACAGGAATTCGGGGGGAGGTTTTACAAGCCGTTCGAGAGGGTCGACCACCTGCCCTCGGCCGTGATATCCAGCGCGCTCATTTCCTGCGCGTGGGGTTATTTCGTTTTCACGGGGAGCATAAGCACGATCTGGCCCATGTTCGGAACGGCGAACCAGCTCCTCGCGGGCATAGCCCTCTGCGTGGGGACGACGTTCATCATCAAGCTCGGCAGGGCGAGATACGCGTGGGTTACAATCGTGCCGATGACCTTCGTTATGGCGACGACGCTCACGGCCGCGTGGTTAAATATTACGGATAACTACATACCGCTCACCAGGAAGGAAGGCTTCGAGGTCCAGGGGTACGTGAATATAATTTTCACGGCCGTTATAATGCTCTGTGCGATAATAATCATCATTGATTCCATCAGGGTATGGACTAAAGCGCTCCCTGCAGTAAAGAAAGAGGGGCAGCTCCCACAAAAGGAGGCGGCTCACGATTAGCGATTCGACCGTTATCATAGTGAGGGAGAGCGATTCGGGGGGCGGATGCATATGCTGCTCGGGAGGGATGGGGGAGCATGCGAAGAAGGAACCCTCATACCACGACATAAGGGAATCGGCGGGGGAATGCGGGAGGCTCCACAGGGAGATACGCGAGAGGTACGGGGAAGAGGAAGTCGAGATAATACAGATCGAGCCGAAAGACTATATATACGTCGTCCCCA
>JAHKKQ010000051.1 GCA_020027805.1 Candidatus Dadabacteria bacterium | reverse complement strand
CGAAGTACGAAGCTCAGGAATCCAGGCTGAAGGGATATACGTACGTCGCGCCCCTGTATGTGACATTCCGTCTGGTCATATGGGATACGGAATCCGGGGCCGAGCGCACCATCAGGGATGTTAAGGAGCAGGAGGTTTATTTCGGCGAGATACCTCTCATGACTCCGAACGGCTCGTTTATAGTGAACGGTACCGAGAGGGTGATCGTGAACCAGCTCCACCGTTCTCCGGGCGTATTCTTCGACCAGGTAAAAAACAAGGACAGCGGTGTAGGCAGGTCTTCGTTTTCGGCCAGAATAGTCCCCCACGACGGCAGGTGGATAGATTTCGAGTTCGACTCGAAGGACATTCTCCACGTCAGGATAGACAGGAAGAAGAAGTTTCTTGTGACCGTGCTCTTAAAAGCCCTCGGATACGGGGAACGAGAGATAATGCATTATTTCTACCCAATCGAGACCATTCATGTCGATCCCAAGGGTATGAGTAAAAATGTTAATCACGAAGTTCTTCCCTACCAGAGGTCGAGTGCGGACATTATAGACCCGGGCTCGAAAGAGGTATTGGTGAAGAAGGGCAGGAGGTTCGTAAGGAATATTATCGAGAAACTGAAGCGGGCGAATGTAGAAAGGATACCGATCGATCCGTCCGAGATCGCCGACAAATTCGCAGCCGAGGATATAGTCGACAAGAGAACGGGCGAGGTAATTGTTAATTTTAACGAGCTTATTACCGAACCGAAGCTCGATCAGATTAAAAGTGCCGACGTTAAGGAATTCAGGATATTTTACATCGACAACGTGTCCGTCGTAGCTTCGCTCAGGAGTACTATTCTGGCGGATAAAATAAAAACCCGCGAAGACTCCATAACCGAGATTTACAAGAAATTCCGTCCGACCGACCCGCCCACGCTCAGCGTGGCCGAGTCTTTCTTCGAAAACATGTTTTTCAATCCGGATACTTACAGGCTCTCTCAGGTCGGGCGTCTCAAAATAAACTACAAATTGAATCACGGCATCCCGGACGAAGTTTCGACCCTTACCAGGGAAGACATAATGGAGACGGTCAGATACCTTCTTGCGCTGAGAGGCGGCAGGGGGACGACCGACGACATCGACCACCTTGGGAACAGGAGGGTGCGGACTGTCGGGGAGCTTATTGAAGACAGGTTCTATCACGGACTCGAAAGGCTTGCACGCTCCGTTAAGGAGAAGATGGGCTATCAGGCGGTCGAGAACCTGATGCCCAGCGAGCTGCTCATACCGAAGACGGTTATAGCGGTCGTAAAGGAATTCTTCGCAACGGGTCAGCTCTCCCAGTTTATGGACCAGACCAACCCTCTTTCCGAAATTACGCATAAGAGGAGATTGAGCGCACTCGGTCCGGGAGGTCTCACCAGAGAAAGGGCCGGGTTTGAGGTCAGGGACGTGCATTCTTCCCACTATGGAAGGATATGTCCGATCGAGACCCCCGAAGGGCCCAACATCGGTCTCATCTCGAGTCTCAGCACGTACGGAAAGATAAATGAATTCGGATTCATACAAACACCCTACAGGGTGGTAAAGGGCGCTCGTGTTACCGACGAGATCGTATATATGAACGCCCTTGCCGAGGAAAAATACATTATCGCCCAGGCGAATGCGCCCCTCGACAAGGACGGCAATTTCACATCGGAATTTATTTCGGCCAGACACAGCGGCGAGTTCCTCATGGTCGAGCGCGAGAAGGTGGAGCTCATGGACGTTTCCCCTTCGCAGCTCGTTTCCGTCTCAGCGTCGCTCATACCTTTTCTCGAGCATGACGACGCGAACAGGGCCCTCATGGGATCGAACATGCAGCGCCAGGCCGTGCCCCTCATTCTCACCAGCGCCCCCATAGTCGGCACCGGTTTCGAAAGTACGGTCGCCAAGGATTCCGGGGTGACCGTAATCGCGAAGAGGGACGGGATTGTCGAATACGTCGATTCGTCGAGAGTCGTCGTGAGCTCTACGGGAGACGCCTCCGAATCGGAAGCCGGCGTCGATATGTACGGTCTTTTAAAATTTCAGAAATCGAACCAGAGCACCTGCTGGAACCAGAAACCCATAGTCTCCAAAGGCCAGGGTATAAAGGCGGGCCAGGTTATCGCTGACGGCCCTTCCACGGATTTCGGCGAGCTGGCGCTCGGACAGAACGTGCTCGTGGCATTCATGCCCTGGGGCGGATACAACTTTGAAGATGCCATCCTTATGAGCGAAAGGCTCGCCAAGGAAGACAGTTTTACGTCCATTCACATTGAAGAGGTAGAGTGCATCGCCCGTGAAACAAAGCTCGGAAGAGAAGAGATAACACGAGACATACCGAACGTGAGCGAAGACGCTCTCAGGAATCTCGATGAGAGCGGGATAATCAGGATAGGCGCCGAAGTGAAGCCCGGGGACATAATCGTCGGAAAAATCTCCCCCAAGGGCGAGACTCAGCTCTCTCCCGAGGAGCGCCTGCTGAGGGCTATTTTCGGAGATAAGGCCGGGGACGTGAAGGACACCTCTCTCAGAGCCTCACCCGGTATTTACGGCACCGTCATAGACGTGAAGATGCTCATATCCAGGGTCGTCGATAAAGACGAGCGGGCAAAGAGCATCGAGGATTTCGAAGTAACCCGTCTCAAGCAGGACAGGGACGACGAGATCAAGATATTGAAAGACGACGCTTTCGAGCGTATCAAGTCGCTCGTCGCGGGCAAGACCTCATCCGCGAAGCTGACCGTTTCGAGGAAGACCGTCCTCAAGAAAGGGGATAAAGTAACGGAAGAGGTGCTGAAGACAATCCCGTTTGAGAAGTTTGCGGATATCACTATCGAAAGGGGAGACGAGGCGGAGTCCGAAATCAAGCGGATAATCGAACGGACGCTCGAACAGATCGATCTTACGAACGTTGTTTACGATCAGAGAATTTCGAAGCTGACCAAGCCCGACGAGCTCCCGCCGGGGGTTCTCAAGGTGGTGAAGGTGAATATCGCCGTAAAGAGGAAGCTTCAGGTAGGGGATAAGATGGCCGGAAGGCACGGAAACAAAGGTGTAATCTCAAAAATATTAGCCGAAGAGGATATGCCGTACCTCCCGGACGGAACTCCGGTCGACATGATTCTCAACCCGCTCGGCGTACCTTCAAGGATGAACGTCGGCCAGGTATTGGAGACTCACCTCGGGTGGGCCGCAAAGGAGCTCGGCAATCAGGTTAACGCTATAATGGAAAGGGAATTCAGCCCCCAGGCGTTGAAGGCCAAGCTGAAGGATATATATAAATCTACCAAAGCCGAAAAACTTATAGACAAAATGGACGACGACGATGTGGTTATCGTTGCCGGAAGGCTGCGTAAGGGCATCCCGGTCCAGTCACCGGTATTCGACGGGGCGTCGGAAGAAGAGATAAAGAACATGCTGGCTGCGGCGGGTCTCCCGGCAGACGGCAAGACTATACTCTTCGACGGACAGAGCGGAGAACCGTTCGACCAGAAAGTTACAGTGGGCGTTATGTACATGCTCAAGCTCCATCACCTCGTGGAAGAGAAGATCCACGCGAGGGCGATCGGGCCGTACTCGCTCGTTACACAGCAGCCGCTCGGCGGAAAGGCCCATTTCGGAGGCCAGCGCCTCGGGGAAATGGAGGTCTGGGCGCTCGAAGCGTACGGGGCTTCATACACGCTCCAGGAATTTCTGACTGTAAAATCGGACGACGTAGTAGGCAGAACCAGGATCTTCGATTCGATCGTCAAGGGCGATATGAATTTCGAGCCGGGCCTGCCGGAGTCGTTTAAGGTCCTTCAAAAGGAGCTCCAGGCGCTCGCCCTGGACGTCGACCTTCTCGAGGAAGAAGATCACGGCAGGAATTGAAAAAAAGATTAGGGAGGGAATGAACGTGGACGTAGATACCCTTTTTGAAAAACCTAAGAACCCATCGGAGTACTCGGCGGTTAAGATCTCGATTGCTTCTCCCGAAAAGATCAAGGAATGGTCTCACGGAGAAGTAAGAAAGCCCGAGACTATCAATTACAGAACATTCAAACCGGAAAGAAGCGGTCTTTTTTGCGCAAAGATATTCGGTCCCGTCAAGGATTACGAATGCACTTGCGGAAAATACAAGAGATTAAAGCACAGGGGCATTACCTGTGAAAAGTGCGGGGTCGAGGTCATCTCGTCCAAGGTCAGAAGGGAGAGGATGGCACACATCGAGCTTTCTTCCCCCGTGGCGCACATTTGGTTTCTGAGGAGCATACCTTCGAGGATCGGCATGCTGCTAGATATGACGCTTAAGGACCTGGAAAAAGCCCTTTACTACGAATCGTACGTGGTCCTCGATCCGGGAGGTACGACCCTCAAATTCGGAGAAGTCTTGAGCGAGGATAAATACAGGAAGACGGTTGAGGAATACGGCCACAGCTTCAAGGTCGGGATGGGAGCCGAAACGATCAGGGAGATGCTGAAGAAGATAGACCTAGTCGAGCTCTCGGACCAGTTAAGACACGAAATGAAGAATACGGCCTCTCCCATAAAGAGGGCGAGGATAGCGAAGAGGTTAAGGATTTGCGAGGCGTTCAGAAAATCGAAGAACCGTCCTGAATGGATGATCCTTACGAGGATCCCGGTTCTGCCCCCCGACTTGAGGCCGCTTGTGCCGCTCGACGGCGGCAGGTTTGCGACGTCTGACCTGAACGACCTCTACAGGCGCGTAATAAACAGGAATAACAGGCTTAAGAAATTACTCGAGCTGGGTGCGCCGGACATAATCGTAAGAAATGAAAAGAGGATGCTCCAGGAGTCCGTCGACGCCCTCCTTGAGAACGGGCGGAGGGGAAGGCCGGTGCTCGGACACAACCACAGGCCTCTCAAGAGCCTGAGCGATATAATCAAGGGCAAACAGGGGAGGTTCAGACAGAACCTCCTCGGTAAGCGTGTGGATTATTCAGGCCGTTCGGTCATCACGGTCGGCCCGGAACTGAAGCTCCACCAGTGCGGCATTCCAAAGCAGATGGGCCTCGAGCTGTTCAGACCCTTCATCTATCATAAGCTCGAAAAATGGGGAGCTGCCGCGACGATAAAGATTGCCAAGAAACTCGTAGAGCAGGAGGCTCCGATAGTTTGGGACGCCCTCGACGAGGTGATCAAGGAGCACCCGGTTCTACTCAACCGCGCTCCTACACTCCACCGCCTGAGCATCCAGGCGTTCGAGCCCATACTCATCGAGGATAAGGCCATTCAGATCCATCCGCTCGTTTGCCCCGCCTACAACGCGGACTTCGACGGCGACCAGATGGCCGTTCATGTCCCGCTGTCAATCGAGGCACAGACCGAGTGCAGGACGCTCGTCATGTCGACCAATAACATCCTGTCGCCGGCGCACGGGAAACCGATCATTCTGCCGACGCAGGACATCGTGCTCGGCATCTACTACATGACGAGGGACATGGCTTACGACAAGGGGGACGGCAAGATTTTCTCCAGCATCGACGAAGTCCAGATGGCTTACGATTCCGGGGAAATCGGCATACACGCGAAAATAAAGGTCCGCGTAAGCGGAAAGATTTACGAGACCACGGCCGGACGCGTGCTCCTCTACGATATCATGCCCAAGGACATACCCTTCGAGCTTGTGAACAAGGTTATGACGAAAAGGGCCATAGAAGAGCTCGTCGACACCTGCTTCAGGATGGCGGGCGGCAAAAACACTGTGATACTCGCCGACAGGATGAGGACGCTCGGGTTCAAGTATTCGACCAAGGCGGGGATTTCCATATCGATCGACGACATGAAAATCCCTCTTAAAAAGAAAGAGCTTCTCCAGAAGGCGCAGGACGAGGTGGTCAAGGTTCAGAACCAGTATTCTCAGGGTCTTATCACCGACGGGGAAAGGTACAACAAGGTTATAGACATCTGGGCGCGTACGAGCGACGAAGTCGCCCAGGAAATGATGAGGGATATTTCGTACGAAGAGGTTACCGACAAAGAAGGGAACGTAAAGAGAGGGACGAGCTCCAACCCCATATACATGATGATAGATTCCGGAGCGAGGGGCAGCCAGACACAGGTCCGCCAGCTCGCGGGCATGAGGGGACTGATGGCGAAACCCTCGGGGGAAATCATAGAGACGCCGATCACGTCGAACTTCCGCGAGGGGCTGACGGTCCTTCAATACTTCATTTCGACGCACGGCGCGAGGAAGGGTCTTGCCGACACCGCGCTTAAGACCGCGAACGCCGGTTACCTGACGAGGAGGCTCATCGACGTCGCGCAGGACGTGATGATAAAAGAGTTCGACTGCTCTACGGTCGAAGGCATCACGGTCAGCGACCTCGTCGAGGGCGGAGAGATCATAGAAAGGGTCGGCGAAAGGGTGCTCGGAAGGGTAACCGTCGAAGATATCATAGACCCCGTAAGCGGGGAAGTAATTGTTGCGGCTAACAAAGAGATCGATGAACAGGCTGCGGGCAAGATAGACGAGACCGGCAGCATCACGGAGGCAAGAATACGGTCGGTACTGACCTGCGAGACACGAATAGGCGTGTGCGTACTCTGTTACGGCAGGAACCTTGCGACGGGTAAGCTCGTCAATATAGGGGAGGCGGTCGGGATCATAGCCGCCCAGTCGATCGGTGAGCCGGGAACCCAGCTCACGATGAGAACGTTCCACATCGGCGGCGCCGCGAGCCAGAGGGCCGCGGAAAGCACGCTCGAGTCCACGCACGAAGGCACGGTCAAGTTCAACACCGTGAGGACGGTAAAGAGCAAGGACGGAAGCCAGGTAGTGATCAACCGTACCGGGACGCTCGTCATCGTCGACGATAAGGGCTACGAGAGGGAGCGTTATCCCCTCGCGCTCGGAGCCAGGGTGAGGATAAACGACGGCGAGAAGGTTAAGGAAGGGAGACTCCTTGCGGAGTGGGATCCTTACACGACCCCGTTCATCTCGGAATTCGAAGGCAAGGTCGGTTTTGTAGACCTCGAGCAGGGAATTACACTAAAAGAACAGGTAGACGAAGTTACGGGTATTTATAAGAAAGTAGTCATAGAATCCAAGAACCTCGATCTCCACCCCGGTCTTGTAATCACGACCGAGGACGGCAAGAGCATCCAGTACTCGCTTCCGATCGGGGCGATTATCGAAGTGAACGAAGGCGACGAAGTCGGCGCGGGCGGAATAGTCGCGAAGATAGCGAGAGCGACCGCGAAAACGAAAGACATCACGGGAGGGCTCCCCAGGGTTGCCGAGCTCTTCGAAGCGAGAATGCCCAAGGACCCTGCGGTCGTTACGGAGATCGACGGTATCGTCAGCTACGGAAAGGACCTCAAGGGTAAGAGAAGGGTGGTCGTAACGCCCGAGATCGGCGAGCCCAAGGAATACCTCGTCCCGAGGGGAAAACACGTACTGGTCAGGGAAGGCGAGCAGGTCACCTCGGGAGACCAGCTGGTAGACGGCTCCGTCAACCCGCACGACATACTGAGGATACGCGGCGAGAGGGCGCTTACCAGATACCTGGTCGACGAGATCCAGGAGGTCTACAGGCTCCAGGGCGTAAAGATAAACGATAAGCACATCGAGGCCATCGTGAGGCAGATGCTTAAGCGGGTAAGGATTAAAGACCCGGGCGACACCATCCTGCTCGTCGGTGAGGCCATCGAGAAGCACATATTCTTCGAGGAGAACGAGAGGGTAGTCGCGCAGGGCGGAAGGCCCGCGTCGGCGGAACCGCTGCTCCTGGGAATAACCAGGGCTTCGCTCAGCACGGACAGCTGGCTCTCCGCAGCTTCATTCCAGGAGACGACAAGGGTTCTCACGGAGGCTGCCTGCGAGGGCAAGGAAGACCACCTGAGGGGCCTAAAGGAAAACGTCATCATGGGAAGGCTGATACCGGCAGGAACCGGACTCCCGATTTACAGGAACATAGACGTCGAAGTGCCCGTTCTCGAAGTGCCCATACCCGCGGCCGCTTCAGCGGACGAAGAATAAACATTGCGAAAATAAGCCGGGTTCGGGGGACTGTGAGGCCCCCGAACCCGTGATCTCGATTCTTTCAATCAGTAATTCAGCATGCCCGACGATAATAAAACCCAGATGGATAAGGTCTACGATCCAAAAAAGGTTGAAGAGAAGTGGTACGCCTATTGGATCGAAAAGGACTATTATAAATCATCGCCTTCCGGCAAGAAGCCGTCTTATTCAATCGTAATCCCCCCTCCGAACGTTACGGGGTCCCTTCATATCGGACACGCGCTCAACAACACGCTCCAGGACATCCTCATCCGGTGGAAGAGGATGAAGGGTTTTGACGCCCTCTGGGTCCCGGGCACCGACCATGCGGGTATCGCGACGCAGATGATGGTAGAGCGCGAGCTCGAGAAGGAAGGCGCGTCGAGAGCGCGGATGGGGAGAGATAAGTTCGTCGAGCGGGTCTGGCAGTGGAAGCAGGAATCGGGCGATACAATTACACGCCAGCTAAGGCGCCTGGGAGCGCTCCCCGATTGGGATATGGAGCGCTTCACGATGGACGAGGGGTTGTCCCACGCGGTGAGGAAGGTCTTCGTCGACCTCTACAGCGAGAAGCTCATCTACAAGGACAAGAGGCTCGTCAACTGGGACCCCAAGCTTTGCACGGCGATCTCCGATCTCGAAGTCGACCAGCGGGAGGTCTCGGGGCACTTCTGGCACTTCAAATACCCGATCGAGGGGAGTAGTGACGAATTCATAACCGTCGCCACAACGAGGCCGGAAACCATGCTCGGCGACACGGCCGTCGCGGTGCACCCCGAAGACCATCGGTATAAACACCTCGTCGGAAAGAATGCGGCGCTCCCCCTCGCGGACCGCCCCATACCGATAATCGCAGACGAATACAGCGACCCCGAAAAGGGCACGGGGGCGGTCAAGATCACGCCCGCCCACGATTTCAACGACTTCGAGGTCGGGCGGAGACACGGCCTCCCGATGATAAACATATTCGACGGAACCGCTCACCTGAATGACAGCGTCCCCCCGAAATACAGGGGGCTCGACAGGTTCGAGGCGAGAAGGCTCGTGATAGAGGACATGGAAGCGCAGGGGCTCCTCGATAAGATAGAAGATACGCGGCATACGGTCCCCTACGGGGACAGGTCGGGCGTCGTGGTCGAGCCCTGGCTCACGGACCAGTGGTACGTGGACGCAGCGACGCTCGCTACGCCCGCAATTAAGGCCGTCGAGGAAGGGCGGATCAGGTTCGTCCCGAAATACTGGGAGAGCACTTACTTCGAATGGCTCAGGAATATAGAGCCCTGGTGCATATCCCGCCAGCTATGGTGGGGGCATCAGATTCCGGCATGGTATGGGCCCGACGGGGAGATATTCGTCGCGATGACGGAAGAAGAAGCCTACGGCGCGGCTAAGAAACATTATGGGAAAGAAACTGAGCTTAGACGGGACCCCGACGTTCTCGATACGTGGTTCTCATCCGGGCTCTGGCCGTTTTCGACCCTCGGCTGGCCCGAGCGGACACCAGAGCTTGAGAAGTACTATCCGACGAGCGTTTTAGTCACGGGGTTCGACATCATCTTTTTCTGGGTCGCGCGCATGATAATGCAGGGGCTCAAGTTCATGGACGAGGTCCCGTTCAGGGACGTTTACATACACGGGCTCATAAGGGACGAGAAGGGTCATAAGATGAGCAAGACGAGTGGGAATGTCATAGACCCTCTCGACGTCATAGAAGAAAACGGGGCCGACGCGCTCAGGTTCAGCCTGACAGCGCTCGCCACACAGGGGAGGGACATAAAGCTCTCCATGCCCGTCATTCAGGGCTACAGGAATTTCATAAATAAAATCTGGAACGCGTCGCGGTTTCTCTTTATGAACCTCGGGGATTATGACGCAGGGGCTGAGACAACGAAGGACGGGCTCTCGACCTACGATAAATGGATACTTACGAAGCTGAGCGAGACCGTGAAAGAGGTAGGCGATTCCTTCGAACGTTACGAATTCGACAAGGCGGCAGGTGTGATATACAGGTTCTTCTGGTCCGAGTACTGCGACTGGTATATCGAGTCCGTAAAGCCCGTCCTCTACGGGGACGACCCGAAAGGTAAGCAGAGGACGAAGGGCGTCCTCGTACGCGTGCTCAAGACCGCGCTCCAATTGCTTCATCCGATAGCACCCTTCATATCGGAGGAGCTTTATCAGAGGCTCCGCGGGTTCGGCATCGGATTGAGCGCTGTCGACGGTGGCCTGGCGGAGAGTATAGTCGTCAGCTCGTTCCCCGAATACGACGTGAAAGAGATTTACCGGGACGAGCATGATGAGGTCGAGCTGATGAAAGAGATAGTCGTCGGCGTAAGGAACCTCCGGGCCGTGATCGGGCTACACCCGTCTGAAAAAGTGAGCGTCGTACTCCTCCCTGAAACCAAACAAGCCCGGAAGCAGATAGAGGACAACGAGGGTTTTATCCTCAGCCTGGCCTCTCTTTCCGGACTCGAGATCGCAAAGAAAGATAAGCCGAAAAAGGCGATCGCCCACGTAATCCCGGGGGTCGAGATATTCCTCCCCGTCGAAGGACTCATAGATGTCGGGAAAGAGACCGAGAGGATAAAAAAAGAGATCGGCAAGATATCAAAGGAATTGGAACGCACCGAAAAGAAACTGTCCAACCCGGAATTCCTCGAACGCGCGCCCGAGGAGATCGTCAAAAAAGAGCGCGAAATATTCGAGGAGCTCTCATTCCAGATAAAGAAGATGGAAGACGTGCTCAGTAAGCTGAGAGAGATCGCTTAATGTTTTTTCTGCATTCTGTAAGCTGTCCGATTTTCTTCCTCATTAAATTTGAATTTGACGGCAGATCCCCGGAGAATACATAATATGGTTACTCCGGGAATAAAGGGAGCGGATTGTCTTGTCCGGCAACTCTCGTCCAGAAATCCTTAATGAAATAATAGAAGCCCACGGGGGCGTCCGTCTCTGGAACTCTATTGAGGCCGTTGAGGCTGTTATCTCCGCTTCGGGATTCTTATTCACCGCTAAAAGACGGCCTCCGCAAAACCGGGTCCGCGTCAGGGCATACGCAGATGAGCCTCGGTTCGAATCTTTCGACTTTCCGAGTCCCGGTTATAGGACGGAATTCCTGGGTGGGAGAGAGGTGAGGATATTCGACTCCGACGGGAACGTATCTGAGAGCCGCACGAATCCGAGGGCTGCGTTCGGGGATATAAGGCGATTATTTTACTGGGACGAGCTCGACTTCGTATATTTCGGAAGCTACGCCGAATGGAACTACCTGCTCACGCCTTTCATCTTCCTCCTGGACGGTTTCAGGTTCAAAGTCAGAGAGCGTATGAACGGCATCCCGGACACATGGACGATTCTGGAAGTGACTTTCGCGGACAATATTCCAACTCACTGCAAGAGCCAAATATTCTATTTCGACGAAGACAGACTCCTCAGGCGTCTCGATTATACGGCTGAAGTTGTAGGCGGGTGGGCGCATGCAACTCATGTCTGCGAGGATTATAAAGAATTCAACGGCTTCAAAGTACCTGTGAGGAGACGTGTGACGCCGCATCTCTACGGGGCGAGGTATCTGCTCTGGCCGACGCTCGTGTCTATAGACCTCCATGAATTCAGGCCGATATTTAAGACGTAAGTTCATATTAGTAATTTTGTTCGGGAACGGGCTAAGGACGGATTATCCCCCGAAAAGTCCCAGTTGTTTCTGCTTGGTTTTCTTGAGGTCTGTGAGCTCGACGGGATATTTGCCCGTGAAGCAGGCGCTGCAGAAGCTCTCGCCGTTAAGCTTCTTCGTATCATCTACAGCCTTCATTACGCCTTCCAGTGTTAAATAACCGAGAGAGTCCGAGGTTATATACTTTCTTATCTCGTCTATATCCAATGAATTAGCGATCAGCTCTTCCTTGAGCGGTGTGTCTATGCCGTAATAACATGAGAACTTGGTCGGGGGTGAGCTTATCCTCATGTGCACTTCCGTTGCGCCCGCCGCGCGTATCATCTTCACAATCTTTCTCGACGTCGTCCCCCTCACAATCGAATCGTCCACGATGACGACCCTCTTTCCGTTCAGCACTTCCCTTATCGCGTTCAATTTCA
>JAHKKQ010000050.1 GCA_020027805.1 Candidatus Dadabacteria bacterium | reverse complement strand
ACGTTCATGCCGGGATCAGGACTGAGGATTTAAAGGAAATGAAACACGCTCATCCGGACGCAGAGCTCGTCGTCCATCCCGAATGCGGCTGTACGACGAACCTCCTCTATCAGGGCCTGAACGGCGGGACGGCCAACGGAAACGGTCACATCAAATTCTTATCGACCGGCGGCATGACCAAGTTCGCGAGGGAGTCTCAAGCGAAGGAGTTCATCATCGCGACCGAAACGGGGATGCTGCACAGGCTAAGGAAAGACAACCCGGATAAGACCTTCTACCCGGCAAGGGAGAACGCGGTCTGCAAGTACATGAAGATGATAACCCTCGAAAAGGTGCTGAAATCTCTCAGGGAAGAAGTCTATGAAGTGAAGGTGCCCGAGCACATCGCTTTAAAAGCAAAAAAATCCATAGACAGGATGCTCGAGATCACTGCTTAATACCCCTCCGCAAGGCCGCCCGGCCTCCTCGGATCGGTCGCTCCGTATATGTAATCCCCGATCTTTACGATGCTCTGAGCGCTCCCCATCGTATCGCCCGTAACTACACTGTAACCCATATCTGAAAGCAACTTTACCGTATCGGCGCTTAGGCCCCTCTCAGTCAGGAGCTCGTCGGGGAGCCACTGGTGGTGCACCCTCACGGCAAAGGTCGCCTCGGCTACGTTCATCCCGAAATCGATTACGTTCGTCAGGACCTGGAGCACTGTTGATATGATGAGGCTCCCGCCAACGCTCCCCGTGATTAAAAACGGCTTTCCGTCCCTGAGCACTATAGTGGGCGTCATCGAGCTCAACATCCTTTTCCCGGGAGCGAGCGCGTTATATTCCCCGCCCGTGAGCCCGTACGCGTTAGGGACGCCCGGCGTAATGGAGAAATCGTCCATTTCGTTATTGAGGAGTACCCCTGTCCCCGGGACCGTGAGGCCCGTGCCGTAATTGAAGTTGAGCGTGTACGTGTTAGAGACCGCGTTCCCCCATTTGTCTATTACGGAGAAGTGTGTGGTGTTTCCGCCCTCACGGGGGGCCTTCCCGCCAGGGGGCATCATATCGCTCGGCGTCGCTCTTTCTGGATCGATCCCGGCGCTCAGGCCCCGTGCGTATTCTTTCGATATAAGGCGCGAGACCGGCACGTCGACAAAGTCGGGGTCCCCCAGATACATAGAGCGGTCGGCGTAGGCGAGCTTCATGCATTCCGCCATGACGTGTATGGTCCGGGCGGAGTTGTGCCCGTAAGCGCCGAGAGGGAACCTTTCGAGCATGTTCAGCATTTCTATCAGAAGCACCCCGCCCGAGCTCGGGGGCGGCATGGAATAAATGTCGTATCCCCTGTAATTCCCGCGGACTGGTTTTCTGACGATAGCCTCGTACGACGCGAGGTCCTCTTTTGTTATAAGGCCGCCTTTTTCTTTCATGAAGCCGGTTATCTTTTCCGAAACCGCCCCTTTATAAAACGCGTCCGGGCCCGATTCCGCTATCTGCCTGAGTGTCCGCGCCAGGTCCTTCTGTATCAGCGGCTCCCCCGCGGCATAGCTCTCGCCGCCGTCCTTAAAAAATATTTTCATGCTGTCGGGGGACACTTTCATCCTTTCTTTGACCCGGGAGAGCGACCTTATTAATTCTTCATCCGCCGGAAACCCGTTCTCGGCGAGGTCTATCGCGGGCCTGAGGGCCCTTTCGAGGGTAATCGTGCCGTACTTGTCGAGCGCGAGCGCGAGTCCCGCCACTGTGCCCGGCACGCCCGCGGCTATTATATGGTGAAGGGACTTCTCCCCGTTGGCTTCCCCTTTCTCGTTTAGATACATACTGCTTCTCGCGGCCCCGGGCGCCTTCTCCCTGTAATCTATCGCGGCCGCTTCCTTCGTTCCCGGGAGGTAAATCAGCATGAAGCCTCCCCCTCCGAGGCTCCCCGCCCGCGGATAAGTGACAGCCATCGTAAACCCGGCCGTAACGGCTGCGTCTACAGCGTTCCCCCCTTCCCTCAGCACCTCGAGTCCGGCCCTGGTCGCGTATACACTCTCGGACACGACCATCCCATGCTCTGCGTATACAGGATGAAAGCGGGCTTCGGGATCGAACCCGGGACGTTCCTTCCCCTCTGCCGCCGTGATGGTCAGGAAAAGTAATATCGGGAATAGAAGTCCCAGCTTCATTGCGAGACGGGATGAATACGGCTTCATTATTACGCGGCTATTCAAGTTAGGTCCTAATTATAAAGGAATACATCCGGGCAGCACAATACGACAGATCAATTGTGTGTCCAGTAGATTTATTTAGCCGGGATTTTTAAAGGTGAATTTGAGAACTTATCGGGGCCGTGTCCGGTTCAGGAATTCATCATATTGAAGAATTCCTTGTTCGACTTCGTTCCGCTCATCTTGTCGAGGAGGAATTCCATCGCTTCAACTGTGTTCATCGGGCTAAGCACCTTTCTCAGGAGCCACACCTTGTTGAGTACCTCCGGGGAAAGGAGGAGTTCTTCCTTCCTCGTGCCTGAACGCTGCAGGTCGAGCGCGGGGAATACCCTCTTGTCGGCGAGCCTCCTGTCGAGGTAGGCCTCCATGTTGCCCGTTCCCTTGAATTCTTCGAAAATAACCTCGTCCATCCTGCTGCCTGTATCTATAAGCGCCGTGGCGATTATGGTCAGACTTCCGCCCTCTTCCGTGTTCCTGGCCGCGCCGAAGAACCTCTTCGGCCTCTGTAGCGCGTTTGCCTCCATACCTCCCGAAAGCACCCTTCCGCTCGCCGGCGTAACCGTATTGCTTGCGCGGGCCAGCCTCGTGAGACTGTCGAGAAGGATTACGACGTCCTTGCCGTGCTCTACGAGCCTCTTCGCCTTTTCGAGCACCATATCGGCTACCTGGATGTGTCTCTGGGGCGGCTCATCGAAGGTCGAGCTCACCACTTCCCCGTTGACCGACCGTTCCATATCCGTCACTTCCTCCGGGCGCTCATCGATCAGCAGCACTATAAGGGCTACATCGGGGTGGTTCCTGGTTATCGCATTCGCAATTCTCTGGAGAAGTATCGTTTTACCTGTTCTCGGCTGAGCCACGATCAATCCCCTCTGGCCCATACCGATGGGGATGAATAAGTCGAGCACCCTGGTGCAGAAATCGTTCGGGTCGTATTCGAGCAGTAATTTCTTGTCCGGGTGAAGAGGGACGCGGTTCTCGAAAGCCACCCTCTCCCTGCACACTTCGGGGGATTCGAAATTCACCTCTTCTATTTTCAGGAGAGCCAGGTTCTTCTCGCCTTCTCTGGGCAGCCTTACCTGCCCCCCTACCGTATCTCCGGTTTTCAAATTGAATGAACGGATCTGTGATTTCGAAACGTAAATGTCATCAGGCCCGGGCAGATAGCTGTATTTAGGAGACCTGAGGAATCCGTATCCCTCCGATAGTATTTCGAGCACGCCTTCGGCGTAAATTACCCCTTCTTTCTCGCTCTGAGCCTTCAGTATTGCGTATATGATGTCCTGCTTCGTCATGCGCGAAGTCTCTTCGATCTCGAGATCCCTCGCCATTTTCATGAGCTCTGCGCTCTTCTGGTTTCTGATGTCGTTCAAGTGGAGGAAATGAGATTCTTCCGACAAAACTTCCTTGTCTTCGGGTTTTTCCCGTAATTTGGTTGCTCTAGCCATGTGTTATAAGTCCTTGATTCATTATTTTTTGGAATTTACTGCAATTGTCACTTTACGAATTTATGGAAATGAGTGTCAGTTCTCTTTGAGTTGCTATAAAAGTTTAGACAACATTATTATGCATGTAAAGCGTGTAATTTGTCAAGTGAGATTTTTCGGTAATAATAAAAGCCCGCGGTTTTCTTCGCGCGGCAGGGGATGGTAAACAAACACGGCTCTTTATGCTATAATCAAATTTTGACGGGGCGGGGCCGTATACCGCGCGACGAGCAAATATTGTTTTAAACCGAGGGTGTTATGACACGCGTACCTAGTTTTTTAGTATTATTGGCGCTGGCTCTGTTTGCGGCGTATTTCGTTCATCCGGATGCTGTTTCGGCCCCGGGCCGCACGTCTGTAATGCCTTCCGGCGAAGAGGGCGAAACGCTTCTCGCCCAGGGGGACGGCGACGGCCGGGACACCCCGTCTTCCTCGCCGCCCAGGTACACGGAAGTGGAGCTAACATCACTTGACGGAGAGATATTCATCAACCCTCTCTATACCGGAAAGGTTTCTACCGTCAGAACAATAGACAAGAACGGACTCATAGGAAAGAAGGTGGATATAGAGGTCAGGATTATGACAGACGGCTGGCGGAAATTCAGCCTCCCTCAGGCTGCCGGGGGGGCTTACGGTGTCATCGTATCGGGAGACGAGGGCATATTGAAGATCTCGAAACCCGCCGAAACGGCGGCGCCGTCGGGAGGGGTATTGAAATCAATCAGGAAGCTCGTCATAGAGTTCGGGTACCTGAGCACAGTTTTTTCGTTTCCAGGCATGAACATCTTCGAGCCGAGCAAGGTCGAGCTGGGCGTTCTTAACAATGCGGATAACAAGTTCATAAACGGGAGCATCGTCGCGATGAAGCCCGATCAGGCTGCGGTCGAGTTCCAGGACCTCCCGGCGACGGTAGTCAACAAAGAGGGGATGATGAGGGTGAGCCTGAAGGAGCCGGGCGGCACATTTATCAATTCCGATGTTCAGGCCTGGGGTTATAACATCATCGTATCCGAAACGGATATCGATACCCCCGCCCCTATTACAGCCGAGGTCTTCGGCCTCCCGGACGACGCCGAAATAAGGTTCGATTTCAGCTCCCTGACGGGTCAGGTTATAAGCCCGTCTACCAAGATATTGACTGCCGGAGAGATCAATAAAGGGACTCCGGTCTCGACGATAACGACCAAAATCGGGGGCGCTCAGCCCCTTACGGTTACTGTGAAGAGGGTCAGATAAAGGGCAGCGAGACGGCTTGCCAATCATTCTCTAATGTCTTAGAATTCTTATATAGTATGTTTCAATACTCGGAAGCGAGGTGATATAACCATGTCAGGCCATTCGAAATGGGCTAATATCAAGCATAGAAAGGCGGCGGTAGACGCGAAGAGGGGTAAGGCCTTCACGAAGCTTATCCGGGAGCTGACCGTTGCGGCTAAACACGGCGGCGGCGAACCGGAATCCAATCCGCGCCTCAGGACTGCGATTGCGGCCGCGAAAAACCAGAACATGGCGAACGATACCATCGACCGCGCGATAAAGCGGGGTACCGGAGAAATGGGCGGGGAAGAGTATCATGAACTGTCCTACGAGGGGTACGGGCCCGGCGGAAGCGCCGTGCTGGTCAAGACGCTCACCGACAACAAGAACAGGACCGTGTCCGACATAAGAAGGATATTCACCAAGTTCGGCGGCAGCCTCGGGGAATCCGGATGCGTCTCCTGGATGTTCCACATGAAGGGAAGAATCGCGTTTGAGAAGAGCAAGGTCGACGAGGACAAGGTCTTCGAAATCGCTCTCGACGCGGGGGCCGACGACGTGACTACGGAAGAAAGCGAGCTCGTCGTGATCACGCCGCCCGAGGCGTTCGAAGCGGTCAAGTCCGCCATACAGGGCGCGGGTCTCGGCTACGAGAATGCGGAGGTCACGATGATCCCTCAAAACAGCATAAAGATCGAAGGCAGGGAAGCTGAGAACATGATCCGGCTCATGGAGGCACTCGAGGACAGCGACGACGTCCAGAACGTCTATTCGAACTTCGACGTATCCGAGGACCTCATGCTGAGCCTGGCGTCCTGAAATGAAGGTGATCGGAATAGACCCCGGCTCCCGGGTTTGCGGTTACGGGGTCCTCGAGTCCCGGAACGGGGATGTAGAGCACCTGGCAAGCGGGAGCATCGCGCCGGGACAGGGCCTTCCGCTCTATCAAAGGTTAAAAATAATATACGAGTCTCTCATCAAAGTGATCGGCGAACACTCGCCCGAGGCGATGTCCGTCGAGGATATATTCTTTGCCAAGAACGCGAAGAGCGCGATAAAGCTCGGGGAAGCGAGAGGGGTAGCTCTGCTGGCGGCCTCCAATTCGGGTATCCCGGTATTCGAATACCCTCCTACCAAGATCAAGCTCGCGCTCACGGGGAGCGGGAGGGCGAGCAAGTCCGATGTTCAGCGGATGCTCTCGATAATACTCGGGGTATCCGGGTTCGAAACGGAAGACGCTTCGGACGCCGTAGCGATTGCGCTCTGCCACATAAATCTCTCCCGCATCGAGTCGAGACTGGGCAAGGAATTCACCGAGCCGCGGAAGAGGAGGAGGCGCTTCACTCTAAATGATCTCCCTTCTAAGGGGTAAGGTTGCACATAAATCGCTCGGGAAGGTGGTAGTCGACGTAAACGGCGTCGGCTACGGAGTCACCGTTCCCTTTTCCACATATTACAGACTCCCCGAGACGGGGGGCGAGACCGAATTAAAAATACATACGAGCATGAAGGACTCGTCGATCGAGCTCTTCGGATTTCACACCGAGGACGAGCGCGAGGTTTTCACGCTCCTTATAAGCGTTGCGGGTGTCGGTCCCAGGCTCGCGACCAATATACTTTCCTACATATCTCCCGCCGAATTCGCATCCGCCCTGTCGTCGGGCGGCCTCGACAAAAAGAAAATACCTGGCATAGGACCCAAGCTCGCTTCGAGACTGACTATGGAGTTAAAGGACAAGATCTCCGGACTCAGCATGCCGGGAGAAGCGGTAAAGAAAGCGGGCATCCTCGAGGACGTCGTGTCGGCGCTCCTTAACCTCGGATATAAAAGGGCCGAGATCGACGAGCATATTTCCGAGATCGAGCGGATCTCGGCCGGCGAGAGCGATATAGAGACTGCTCTCAGGGAATCGCTCAAGGCGATGAGGAGGGTGTGAGCTTCTTTCCGGGAGGCGGATTTCTATCGGGGTTCTATTCATTTATAATTAGAATTACTCATATTAGAGGGAGCATGAAATGGCGGAAAGGCTGCTGAGCCCCAAAGACGGGGAAGACGAGTCACTCCTCGATATCAACCTCAGGCCCGACCGGCTTAAGGACTATCTGGGTCAGGTCAAGGTAAAGGAAAAGGTAGGAATTTTCATCGAAGCCGCGAGGAGACGGGGGGAGGCCCTCGACCACGTGCTCCTCTACGGCCCTCCCGGTCTCGGCAAGACCACGCTCGCGCACGTCGTCTCTAACGAGCTTCGCGTGAGGATCCACGCCACTTCCGGGCCCGTTATAGAGAGGGTGGGCGACCTCGCTTCCATACTTACCAACCTCGAAGACAGGGACGTGCTCTTCATAGACGAGATACACCGTCTAAACCGTATAGTGGAGGAGTACCTCTATTCGGCGATGGAGGACTATAAGATAGACATTATGATAGGCGACGGGCCGACCGCGAAGTCGATGAAGGTTTCGTTGAACCGGTTTACGTTGATCGGGGCCACCACCAGGACTGGCCTGCTGACGTCTCCGCTGAGGTCGAGGTTCGGCGTGGACCTCAGGCTCGATTACTATACTTCCGGGGAGATCGAGGAGATACTGAAGAGGTCAGCCGGCATACTGGGGGTGGAGATCACTCCCGACGGGGTCGTCGAGCTCGCCTGCCGCGCGCGCGGCACGCCCCGTATAGCGAACAGGCTCTTGAAGAGGGTGAGGGATTTCGCGGAGGTCAGGGCGGACGGCGTGATAGATACCGGAGTCGCGGCCTCTGCCCTGGAGATGCTCGAGGTGGACCCGCTCGGACTCGATAACCTCGACAGGGCGATTCTCGAGACTATAATCGGGAAGTTCGGCGGAGGACCCGTGGGTATAGATTCGATAGCGGCTGCGGTGAGCGAGGACAGGGACACAATCGAAGACGTATACGAGCCCTTTTTGATAAGACAGGGGCTCCTTGCAAAGACCCCCAGGGGAAGGGTAGTCACCCAGCTTGCGTATTCCCACCTCAACATGCCCGTGCCCCGCGTGCAGAAGGGCCTCTTCGGGGATTAATTCTTCTTGTTAAGCGGGATTTCCTTTATGAATTCGTCCCAGTGGTCTTCCGTAATGAGGTCGAGTTCCTTCCTCGGCTTTTCATACCCGCCGCCCTCTGAAAAGAGCTTGTTATAGACCTCGTCCCTCAGATCGAGCCACCTGTCTATAGACTCGTAGTTCTTGAATTTAACGACCGTCTTATATGTCCAGAGCGGCTCGAGCGTATGCACCCGCTGCGTGAAGAGCTTGTACTCGTCGACTATGATCCCGCGCTTCTGCATCTCGCTCCAGAATGGGTAGAGCTTCTCCCTGTAAATCTCGAGGAACTTTTCCCTGTTCTCGGGCTTTACCACGTAAAAGCTCTCCTCGATGACTATCCTGTACCTGTCCTCGACGGCCCCGGCGAATGAAGCCGTAATTATCAGCAGCGCCGCTGTCAAACCTGTGAACCTTGCTCCCCTGATCATTCTATTACCCGGCCTCCCTTTGAATTTCGGGAATTTCTTCCCCTCTTTACCAAAATGACAATTATACACCTTGGGCGGATGAACCGACAAACTCGCGGAATTGAGTGTTATATTATGAATTTTATTTGATTTTAGTTTTTAAGTATGGAAAACTTAATATGGAATTTTAAATGCGGCTCATTCGTATGTAACAATCAAAAGCATTGATTTTCATTCAAACCCTAAATCCAACTTATCAGCGGGTCAACACAGATGACAAACTGGATATATCTACTCTTAGAGGCGCAGGCGAATAACGGAGCCGGCCAGATAAAAATCACGAACCTCATTACCGATGCGGGACCGGTCGTGAAGGTCGTACTGCTCATCCTTTTAATTATGTCCGTGATTTCATGGGCGATAATTTTTTCGAAGGCCTTTGTCCTGAAAAGGGCGGCCAAGAGATCGGAGAAATTCCTCGAGCTCTATAACGCGAGCGGCAACTTCGGGAACCTATACTCCTCGACAAAACACATCGGGGGACCGATCGCCGAGGTGTTCAGGGCCGGGTACACGGAGATCTTGAAGCTGAGGCGGGCGAGCGGCGCGGCCCAGAGCGCCGAATCGAAGACGAATTCGGAAGTGATAGTGAACGAGCTCGGTGTGGTCGAGCTCGTCGAAAGGGCGCTCAAAAGGACCATGGCGTCCGAGACCGCCAAGCTCGAAGGCTCTCTGATATTTCTCGCGACCACGGGGAGCGCGGCGCCTTTTATCGGTCTCTTCGGCACGGTCTGGGGGATCATGACCTCGTTCATAGGACTCGCGGGGAGCCAGGGCGTGCCCACGCTGCAGGCCGTGGCCCCGGGTATCGCCGAGGCCCTCGTCGCCACAGCTATAGGTCTCGCGGCCGCTATACCGGCAGTTATCGCGTATAACTATTTCGTCAGCAGGGTGAAGAGGATAGACATAGAAATGGAAAACTTTTCCTCGGAATTTCTCAACATCGTGGACAGATACATCAAGAAGGTATAAGAAAAATGGGAATGCAGACAGGCAAAGAAGGACGCACTGTGATGTCCGAGATCAACGTCACGCCTTTCGTGGACGTGATGCTCGTTCTCCTGGTTATCTTCATGGTCACGACCCCTATACTCTATCAGGGGGTGGACGTGGACCTGCCGAATACGGAGTCCCGCCCCATGCCGTCGCTCGACCAGGAGAGGAAGGTCGTCGTCACGCTTAATAAAGACGGGGAAATATTCATCGAGAAACAGCAGTACACATTGAACGAGCTCCGTATCGAGATAAGGAAGGCTATGGTTGGGAGGGGCAAAAATTTAACGGATGAGGACGTATTCCTGAGGGCCGATTCAAGCGTTCCGTACGGCACGGTCGTCGAAGTCATGTCGGAGATAAGAAATGCGGGGGTACAGAAGATCGGGCTCATCACGGAGCCTGTTCCGAATGACGGCCAGAGGTGAGCGGGGAAATGAAACCGGAAGATAAAGATACATCCAAGGGTACATCTTTTTGGGGAATGTTTTTTTCGGTCGCTCTGCACGCGGCTGTGCTGATACTTGTGCTGTTCTGGGGATTCAGCGGCACTTCAAACCATTCGAGCTCGGGCGGACCGATACAGGTATCGCTCTCCGGCATTGGACCCGGAGGCGGACAGGACTCGAGTCAACCGTCCCGTCCGAAGGCGCAGCCAGAGGGGCCCAAGAAAGCGGAGCCCGCCAAGGAAGAGCCTCCGAAAGTCGAAGAGAAGGAGGAAGTCAAAGCTCCGCCTCCCGAGCCCGAGAAAAAGGAACCCCCTAAAGAGCCTGAGAAGGAAGAGAAACCCAAAGAGGTTGTGAAAGAGGAGCCCGAGAAAAAGGAAGTCATACCCCTTGAGACGGAGAAAAAAAAGGAAGTAAAGAAAGAAGTAAAGAAGGCAGAGCCGAAAAAAGAAGTAGCGGAAAAACCCGAGCCGACGGAAAAACCGAAAACGGAATCCAAGAAAACCACTGCGAGCAGCAAAAAAAATCTGGAGAGCGAAAAGAACAAGGTACTTCAGGATATCAAGAGACAGAGGGTCCTCGAGGAATTGAAGAGCGGGTCCGAAGAGAGCGCGGCGCCCGGGGAGGAGATGGGGGAGGAGCAGCAGCTCGCGATGGCTGATTCCGGGGAGACGCCCGGGGAATCGGAGTCCGGTCCCGGCGATTCGTCCGAGGGGTCGTCGGAAAGCATGGAGGGTTCCGGCAGCGGGTCTTCCGTGAATCCGGTCTTACTGCAGTTATATACGGATAAAGTCCATCAGAGGATAAGCAGGAACTGGAGGATTCCGCCCGGCGTGCCGACCGATGGCAATATGCAGGCGATAGTATTTTTTAAGGTCGATCAGAGCGGAAGGGTATTCGACGTCAGGGTGAACCAGTCTTCCGGAAACGCCGCGTTCGACGAGTACTGTGTCAGCGCTGTACGCAAATCCGCCCCCCTTCCCCCGCCGCCATCCGAGTTCGCCGAGGAAGCGAAGACAAGCGGAGTGCTCGTCCCGTTCAAGAACAAGACCTACTGACCTGCGGCGAAGTCGTTTCAGCCGCATAAATATGTTTTAGACTTACGTTTGGGAGTCCGACATTGAACCTTATCCTCATACGTCATGGCGAAACCGATTGGAACAGGACCGGAAGGTGTCAGGGTGTGGCGGATATCGACCTCAACGACACCGGGCGGAGGCAGATAGAGGAGCTCGCCCATTCGTTAAAAGACGCCGATATCAGCGCCGTATATTCGAGCGACCTCCTGAGGGCATTCCGCACGGCCAGGCAGATAGCGTCCCATCACGACCTCGATGTCAATATAGATAAGGACCTGAGAGAAATGGATCAGGGGGACCTCGAAGGACTCCTCTTCGAAGAGATCAGAGACAGGTACGCGGACGTCTTGAAGGAATGGAGAGAGAGTCCGGAAACCCTCATGCTCCCGGGAGGGGAATCGCTCCTGCAGGTGCAGGAGAGGGCATGGAACGTATTTGAAAAACTGAACAGCCTCCACGCGGGCGAGACGGTAGTTGCCGTCAGTCATAACCTCACGATCACGGCGCTCCTCTGCAAGATTACAGGGGTCGGTCTCAGAGGCTTCCGTAATTTCAATCTCCGGGCCGCCTCGAAGAATTTGATTGTTTCCGTGAACGGGAATGTAGAGGTAAGGCTGCTGAACGATGTCTCCCATCTATCACCATAAGAAGAGAGTTGTGATGGTATCCCTTGTAATCATTTGATATTTTAGGGATTTGCTAAGCTCGTTAACTCTATATTGGCCGACTATGTCAATAGAATGTCAATCGCTTTCATGCGCTTCTTGTGAATCTATCTTGTCCAACATCTCAACACCCTTCCTGATGCTCTCATCTGGGTGGCTATACGTGTGTTCAGTCGTTTTAATACTCGCATGGCCCAATAGCTTGCTAACAGAATGGAGCGGAACTCCTAATTCGACCAACCTTGTACCTGAGGTACGTCTTATATCATGGAAAACCAAATTTTTAAGTCCACTACTTTGAACGGCTTGTTGCCATTTGTTCCAAGGGAACTTTATATGAGACTTAGTTTTCGGGCTTGGAAAAACAAAAGGACTATTCCTAAACCTAAATTTTTTCTCACGTAAAAAACGCTTCATAGTGCGGTTTAGGGGTATAACACGGTCTACTTTGCTTT
>JAHKKQ010000199.1 GCA_020027805.1 Candidatus Dadabacteria bacterium | reverse complement strand
CCTTATCAGCAACTTCGGAAGTATAATCACGCATCATTAACCTAAATCACCATGTGGGGTAGAATTGGAAGATTTAGCGAGTACATGAGATTTTTAGCAAATTATGTACAGTCTTTTCATAGCCCACACTACGTGTGTGATTTTTGCTTCTTTGTATCTAGACAAAGAAGAGAATATATTTTTTGCCGTTTTCTTGCTTAGTCTTTCCCTTCTTTTCATCAAGGAAAAGAAGGATAAAAAAACAGCCTTTCTCCTTCCTTTGTCTTTTCTTTATCTCTAATCATTCGCGGCTGGCCTGTCCCGGACTCGATCCGGGAACTCGCTCCTACAAATTTAATAGCGTCACCCCTGGCGCAGGAGCCCCCCGCTAATCCCCCGCCAGGTCCGGCTTCCCCCCCTGTCCGGGGGGGCCCACCTGTCCGAAACCCGGTAAAAACCGGCATCCCGCCGCTTATTACTTTAACTATCAACCCCAACCTGCACATATCCTTGAACGAGCAATTTTTTAGCCCGTCCTGTCTCCGGAATGGGGTATTTTCTGTCAGATTATGTACTGCCGGATTTTACAAGAAATTTACCGAAGCGCCCGCCGGGCGGGCTTTTAGGCGCGGGAAGGCCCGTATTTACTTGCTCCCGTCGTCCTTGGTCTCGGGGAACAGGTCCCCTTGAATGAGATTTATTCCGTCCTGAAGGTATCTTATCTCCTTCATGGTTATGGAGGTGGGTATCTGTAAGGTTGCGACCTCCCCGCTGCCCAGGGTAAGGTCGAGCCTCCTGAACGACCCCGTCGAGGCCGTCCCGCTCTGCTCGTGGATCATCACGTCTATCACTTCTGACCTGTTGTCCTCGCCGTACATGACGTTGTCCGGTAAAATTTTAGCAAAATTGATGGTAGATTTCAGGTTGGCAATGAACATCTTCGCCCCGTTTTTGGTGAATCTCGTGTTGGCGAAGCTGTTCTGCCAGATGAGGTCCCTTTCGAGCACGTCGTTGCTCGGAATACCCCTCGACTTGTAGTGCTGCCATACCTCGTTGAAGAGCTTGGGCTCGAGGGCCGCCGTCCTGAGGAGCTTGGCCCTGTCGGGGGCCTTCTCCAGTATCCTGTAACCCCTGTCCGAAACGGCCACGCGCCTGTTCTCACCCTTTCCCGTGGACTCTAATACACCGTAGTAAGTAAGGGCCGCAATGAGCTGCCTGACATAACTATTATATTTAGGCAGTCCCCACCTGGCTATGAGCAGGCTCACAGGGATAGGGGCCCTCTTGTCGACGGCGTAGATCTTCTCCGTGAGTTCGAGCGCTTTTTCGAGATCGATGCAGGGGAAATTAGGACTCCGCTTCTTCGACTTCCCGCCGGCTATGCCTTCCGCCGGCGCCTTATATTTGGATTCGGGGTTTTTATCGGTCATAAGGCCGGTTCTCCGGTTCAAGAATAGTGCTCGAATAAATATAATCTGTCTGAGGAATAAATCAAGCAACGCTGACAGAAAAATTAACAGGTAAATTTATTTGACAAAAATCTGTTAGTATTGTATTATGTTGGTAATTTCACTGAAAGGAGGATTGCATAGATGAGAAAATAGACCCCCGCCATACAAGTGCAATATGGTTGTCGTTGCATGGCGGGTTTTTAGAGAGCAGTAGTGGTTATAGTCGGCCCGATATAACGTAACTGCTGCGAGACGACCGGGTTAGTAAGTCTATTATCTTTTATCTGTAAAAATCCACTTAAAACAGGAGATTAGTAAATGGCTACAAAAAAACCAGCTAAGAAGGCAGCAAAGAAGACAGCGAAGAAGCCCGCGAAGAAGGCTTCGAAGTCAAAGACAGTTCGTCATTCGGTAGCTTTTATGGCGACGGCTAAGAAGGCCGCCCCGAAGAAGAAGGCAGCTCCGAAGAAGAAAGCAGCCGCTAAGAAGGCCGCTCCTAAGAAAGCTGCGCCGAAGAAGGCTGCACCAAAGAAGAAAGCAGCAAAGAAAGCCGCCCCCAAGAAGAAGACGGCTGCTAAAAAGAAGTAAGGTGTAAACAAAAGGGGCGTGATTGATCGCGCCCCTTTATTTTCTGGAGGAAAGACAAGTTTAAGAATTAGTCCCCGAACGGGCCCGGGTGACATCCTCAGATGTACAATACCGCATACTCCTCAACACGTTTTATCTGCGCCGCTGTCGGCCGTATGAACGGGCGCGCCTTTTTGATTTTCTTCCACGCTTGCCCGGGCGTGCTCCCCTTGCTCACCAGATAAGCAGCCGCCATCGTCGCGCTCCTCCCTATCCCCTCCCAGCAGTGCACGTACACCCTTCCCCCGCCTCCTATCTCGTCCGTCATGAATTCGACCCCTTTCGCGAGGTCCGCGAGCGCCGGCGCGCCGTTGTCCTCGGTCGGAAGCCTCAGGTATTTGAGCTCGTGTATCCCGGCGAGTTCCGGGTAGTCGTATTCGCTCCGCATATTCACGACTGCGGTAATGCCGTGCGACCTCAGAGTCCTCATCCCCGCCCCTCTCGGCTGCCCCCCGATCCACAGCTCGCCCGTCACCCTGCAGAACCTCGTGAGCGGACCGCCCGTCACGTACCTGGCGAGCTTGTCGTATGCGGCGAGCATCCCTTTCTTCGCGCCCTGGTATTTGAAATGGAGATAGAGTCTCCTCATTTCCGTTATGAAGCTCATCCCGCCTCCATTATACGCCCTTCCCGGCGGGGGCCGCAACGAGGAGCGCCTTCGGCTCGAGCGTGACGGTGAGCGGGAAGCCCGCGTCCATCACCTCGCCGTCGCGTGCGGCTATCTGCGGTGGGTGCGGCTTGACCGAAACCTCACGCGCGGTGCATGTGTATAAGGTGAAATGCCTCCTCTCCCCCCACTCCTTCTTCCCTGGAAAGACGCTCAGGAGCGCGTGATAAACGAGTGAGCCCACGGCGCGGAACGAGGCCTGCTCCACGACGATCACGTTCAGATACCCGTCCGAGGGGTCTATCTCCGGCATGAGCTTCACGCCAGGCACGCCGACGTTCCCCGAGTTGCATATGACGCACGTAACGCCCTTGACCCACTTTTTCCTGCCGTCCAGCTCAAGCTCGTAGAGAATCGGGTTTAACCGCCGCCCAAGGTCAAACGCCGTCCAGAGGTAAGCTAGCACGCCGAGCCTCTTTTTGACACCGGGGTCGGTCTCGACCGTCATCGAGGCCTCGAGCCCTATGCCGACGCGCAAAAGAAAATGCTTCCCCGCGACCGACCCGACATCGACCGGCCTCACATCGCACTCGTCCCCCAGCACGAGGTCGAGGGCCGCTCCGCTGTCGTAGGGTATTCCGAGCTCGGCTGCGAAAACGTTCGCCGTGCCCTCGGGTATCACTCCAAGCGGCACGCCCGTCCCGATCAATCCTTCCGCGGTGCCGAGCACAGTCCCGTCCCCTCCCGCGGCCATTACGAGGTCGGCGCCTTCCTCTACGGCTCTCCTTGCGAGCATTCCCGGCCCGGCATCTGGCTCCGTTAGCACGATCCTGAAGGCGGATTCCGACGCCTCGAGCTTCGACCTTATCATGTCGATATCCACCGGCGACCGCCCCGACACGGGGTTTACCATGACGTGTATGTTCCTGAATCTCATACTTTCACTTTCCCTCCATTACTTTCTCGTTCGAACCATCAACCACCACTTCCGCTAAATTTGTACTGTGAGTGACTTAAGCCCCTGCCGTCAATTAGCAACCGTAAAATGGACACTATGTGTCCAGCGTTAAAAATCTTTCAGCCGCCCATTTGAAAGATTTTAGCTTAAACACAGGATTTTTAGCAAATTATGTACAGTCTCTTCATAATCCACACTGCGTGTGTGATTTTTGCTTCTTTATATCCAGACAAAGAAGAAAATAATATTGTCTTTGTCGTTCCATAAAACACACACTGTGTGTCTTTTCATAGACCACACTACGTGTGTTTTCATCAAGGAAAAGAAGGATAAAAAAAACAGCCTTTCTCCTTTCTTTGTCTTTCCGATGAAGTGTAGTCCAGAAATAACACTCAAACTATAGCATCGAATCCGCTCCGGCCTCCCGTCTTTTCCTTCCCATTCCAAAAGGCGCGAAGTATGGCGCCTCAATCTCATTTATTTTCCTCCCCCCAATCACTCTGCCAATACTCATACGTCTCCGCATCCATTATCGTGAGCTTCCCATACGTCCCCGCGCCCGTGTCGAGGTTCCAGAGGTTGGCCCTCCTCACGGGCTCCCCGTCCGGGTACTCGTTGATCGTCTTCGTGTGCCCTATGAACACGTCCCGATAGGGAAACCTGAGCCCGCCTATCTCGTAGAGCCGCGCGAACAGCGCATACGTCTTTCTGTCCGTATAATAGACCTCCGGGTCGGGCTGCGCGTCGGGCGGGTAGTCCCAATCGATCCCGGCGTGCACGTAGAACCTCCCGTCTTGGTCCAGATAAAAGGGCACGCACTTCTTTTCCGCGAATTCGAAGTGCCTCCTCATGCGCTTCCTGTCATCCGCCGTACGCCCGCCGCCGTATGAAAATTTAATGGTCAACAGGTCCTCGTACTCCCTATCGTCAAGCGCCCGCTTCCTATTCCGCTCACCCGAGAGCCAGGACATCGCGAGCGTGTCGTGGTTCCCGAGGCACCACACGAGGTCCTTCACCTTCATCAGTTCCTCGACGCACTCGGCCGAATACGGATGACCGTCGAACACGTCCCCGAGCGAGACCAGCCTGTCCTTCCGGGGGTTGAATTTCGAGCGCTCGAACGCCTGCATGAGCGCGGGCAGGTTCCCGTGTATGTCGCCGATAACGAGCGTCCTCATCAGAGGAATTATTCTCATTCCCGCCCCCATTTTCAACCCCCGAATATATTCTTCTTTATTTATCACCCTCTCCCCGCTATGATCGTGGTTTAGGGTGATATGTTCCTCGAAATAAATCAGTCATCCTGAACTCGATTCAGGATCTCATCCTTTGCCGTCATTGCGAGCGTAGCGCGGCAATCTCGTCTTTTCTTCCCCCGACATTACAGAATTTGCGTTAAGAAAATCGATTGTACGAGCGTTAAGAATCTTCCACGGGACGATTCCGAACTAGCGAGGAATCGGACGCCCTACCCTTATCAGCAACTTCGGAAGTATAATCACGCATCATTAACCTAAATCACC
>JAHKKQ010000198.1 GCA_020027805.1 Candidatus Dadabacteria bacterium | reverse complement strand
TAAAACCGGATACGGCTAGCGCCGCGCCCCCGAATGACGCGCTCGAGAAGATATGAACGAAACGCCCGGACCGACACCGAAACAGCAGGAGATACTGAACGCGACAGGCAACGTCCTCGTCACTGCCAACCCCGGCACGGGGAAAACTTTCCTCCTCTCCCGTAAATACCTGAAAGCCGTCGGGGACGGTATTCCCCCCGAGGAGATCCTCTGCCTCACGTTCACCGACAAAGCGAAGAGAGAGATGGAAGAGAGAATAATCGGGATCCTTTCCGAGAGCGGCATAAAACCCGACCTCTCGAAGTTAAATATCTACACGTTCCACTCATACGCGCTTGAGAACCTCGAGCGCGGGAATATCATCTCCTCGAACCTGCTCAGGTTCTCCGTCTACAGGTACCTCGCGGACGAGGAGGTCTTCAATTACGGCTCGTCACATCTCATCGACACCATAGTGCCCAAGGTCGAGAACCTCATCCGCTACCTGAAGTCATTCGGAATAACGCCCGACATGATAAAACTCGAAAACACACTACGGCTCCTCGAAGGGGATAAAAAGGTAAGCAAGGCAGAGAAGGAGATGTTCGCACGTGAGTTCGTAAAAATCTTCGAGCGGTACGAGGAGGTGAAACGAGGCGGGGGCATGGACTACGCCGACCTGCTCATCAATTTCCTCAGGCTCGACGAAATCCCGGGATACGAGCTCGTGCTCGTCGACGAGCTCCAGGACGTGAACAGGATGGAAGCCGAGATCGCGATAAGGTCGGGCAGGCAGTTCTTCGCGGTAGGCGACAAGAAGCAGGCGATATTCGGGTTCCAGGGCGGCTCCATACTCAACTTCGCCATGTTCGAGGATTCCTCGCACTTCATTCTGTCCGAGAACTGGAGGAGCACGGACGAGATACTCGCCTACGCGAGGGGGTACTTCGTTTCGAAGACGAAGGACGAGTCCCACGGGAGGGATCTCAGCGAGCTGAAAAGCGCGGGGGGCCTCAGGGGTGAGAAACCCGTCATATATCACGTCGAAAAGAAGCTCGTGCCCTGCGCCGTAACGGAGATCCTCAAATCCACGGGTATAGATAATGGCAGCATAGCGGTAATCGTGAGAACGAACGGCCAGATAATGGAGATATCGAGGGAGCTCACGAAGGAGAACATCCCCTTCTCCTCTACTTTCCTCACCGCCTCGAACGAAGCCAGGACGAGCGTCATCAAATATCTGAGAGGGATACTGAGCAATAATATCGACGAAATAAAAAACGCCCTCGTCACCCCGTTCGCCCCGGTGCCGCTCCGGGACGCATTCGACATACTGGACGACCGTGATGTCACCATCGAAACGCTCCGCGAGAAAGCGCCCGCTTTCATGGCGGAGAGGGAATCCTTGAACTCGATCGAGGACGCAAACAGGCTCTTCACGGACAGGATAATCCCGGCGGCGTCCTCATACGGGCGGGAGTATTTCACGGCCGCGATAAATCTACAGTACGCTTTTCAGGAAGCACTCGGATTCATCAGGGACATTAATCGAGAGAGCCTGCTCGCGTATCTCCGCACCGCCGACCTCTCCTCCGACGAGCTGGAAACCGGGAGCAGGGTCACCCTCACCACAGTCCACAAGGCGAAGGGGAAGGAATACGATACGGTGATCTACGCGCCCTTCACGCCGCCCGACAGGTCGAACTACCAGGACGAGGTTGTCGAGGCGATACTCAGGCTCGAAGGGATTGACGCCGAGGAGGAGCTCGAAGAAGAGACCCTCCGTATTAATTTCGTCGCGTTCACGCGCGCGAAAAGGAAGCTCGTCGTCGTGACCGAGAAATTCTCCGAATTCATCAACGAATATGCAGAGGAGGGAACTCTCGACGTGAGCGCGGGCGCGGGGATAGATTACGACGAGTCCCGGAAGAAGGCCTTCACCTGTTTCGTAAGCGGCGAATACGAGCAGGCCAGGGAGCTTCTCGAAAGAAAGGACGGCTGGCTTACGGACTACGTGAAAAATTTCTTCGGCTCTCTCGGAAGCATCTCTTTCTCGTCCGTCAACAACAGCGCCTACGAATTCCTCGTGAATTACATACTCAGGATAAGGGAGGACACGAAATCCCTTGCGACGGGGCTAAGCGTCCACGCCATAGCCGACGAGCTGATAAATAAGGGTGAATGCGAGTGCGCGCCCGAGCTCGAGCCGTTCAAAGAAAACATCGCGACGCTCCTCGATGAGATAAGACATAAATACCCCGAGAGCCACGCGACGGAGATGAGCTTCAGGGTGCCCCTCGGCGGGCTCATAGATACGGACGAGCAGATTGTATTCTCGGGTTTCATCGACGCGGTATTCAAGAACGGCGATTCGTATCTGATAGTCGACTGGAAGACGGACAGGGATACCAAGAATGACTACAAACACCGCCGGCAGCTTGAAACCTACAGAAGGGCGTTTTGCCTGGCGAACAACCTCGACCCGGAGAAGGTGAAGGTCTCGATCGGGTTCGTCGGTCTGAGATCGGCGCTAAACACCGGGACGATCGGGTGCGAGCTCGACGAGCTCCAGCCTAAGAAGACAGCGTTTGAAACGTTCACGAAAAAAGCGGGCAACATACTCAGATGGAAGAAGGACCCCGAATCGTTCTTCCATGAAATACTCGAGGCCGGAGTCAACGACCCGCTCTGGCGGAGCATCGTCGAGCAGTATATGAGGGAGAGGAAGGCTTAATCCGCATATTGTATCTCACCCCCTCACCCTCCTGTAAAAAATCCTCTTCGCGGCCTCCGCGGTAATCACGTACAGGACCACTATCACGCCGAGGGCAATGAGGAAGGAAGGCGGGAGAGGGTGCAGGCTGAAGAGACCCGCGAGCCTCGAATAAGGCAGGTACAGGGTCGCGCATATGACGAGAAAGATCGCGAGCGCCAGATATTTCCCAGGCCTGCTCCTGAGAAAAGGTCCCCTGGTCCTTATGACGAGTATTATAAGCGTCGCCGAAACGACGGACTCGATGAACCACCCCGTCCTGAACTGCTCCGTCGTCGCATGGAATATGAAGAACAGCACCCCGAACGTCATGTAATCGAAAATAGAGCTTATGAGTCCGAAAGTCGCCATGAAGTTCCTTATGAAGCGTATGTCCCAGCGTCTCGGCTTCTCCACCATCTCGCGGTCGACGCTGTCGCCGGCGATAGTCATCTCAGGCAGGTCCGTCAATAGGTTAGTGAGCAGTATCTGCTTGGGGAGGAGCGGCAGAAAGGATAAAAAGAGCGACGCCCCGGCCATGCTGAACATATTCCCGAAGTTGGCGCTCGTCGCCATGAACACGTATTTGAGCGTGTTCGCGAAAGTAACCCTGCCCTCCTTCACGCCGTTCACGAGGACGCCCAGGTCCATCTTGAGTAGCACTATGTCGGCTGCCTGCTTCGCGACGTCGACAGCGCTCTCCACTGATATACCGACGTCGGCCGCGTGGAGAGCGGACGCGTCGTTAATGCCGTCCCCCATATACCCGACGACGTTTCCCGCCTTTTTCATGGCGCTGATGATGCGCTCCTTCTGGCTCGGCTCCACCTCGGCGAAGACGTTATAGCGGTTGACCATCTTGATGAGCGCGTCGTTGCTCATACTGAGCAGATCCTTCCCCGTCACGGCCTCGGGCTCGGGGAGCCCGACCTCCCGGCTCACGTAGAGAGCGACCTCCCTGCTGTCCCCCGTCACGACCTTGAGCTCGATGCCGAGCCTCTCGAGCTCGTCGATAGTGCCCCTCACCCCTTCCTTCGGAGGGTCAAACAGGGTTATAAAGCCCAGGAACGTCATGTCCTTTTCGAAGTCCTTCGTGATGAGGCTTTCGCCTATTCCGCTCCTGCTCGCGACACCCAGCACGCGGAATCCCTCCCGGCTCAGCTCAGCGAAACGATCCTCTATCCGTCCCCTGACCGTTTCCATATCCGCCGTATCGCCGTCC
>JAHKKQ010000049.1 GCA_020027805.1 Candidatus Dadabacteria bacterium | reverse complement strand
AGGATTTGCTGAGACGCGTCCCGTGGGAGATTAAGGAATCCGGGCTCGCCTATAAATTCGCCATAGTCACCGATTCGACGGTCGAGGGCCTCTACGGAAACGCTCTTTTGGAGGAATTCGAAAGGGCGGGACTAGAGACACACATTATCGCATTCCCCGCGGGAGAAAAGCAGAAGAGCCGGGATACGAAAGCCCGGATCGAAGACCGCATGCTTGAAAACCAATTCGGCAGGGACTCCGCCGTCGTAGCGCTCGGCGGGGGAGTTGTGGGCGATATAGCGGGATACGTCGCAGCTACATACACGCGCGGCATCCCCTGCATCCAGGTCCCGACCACGCTCGTCGCATGCGTCGACAGCTCGATAGGCGGAAAGACCGCCGTCGACACCCCGCACGGTAAAAACCTTATCGGCGCGTTCCATCAGCCGTGGAGGGTATACATAGACGTGAACACGCTCCTGACACTCGACGAAAAGGAGATAAGGGAAGGCCTCGCCGAGGTAATTAAATACGGCGTTATTAAGGACGACGACCTCTTTTTATTCCTCGAGCGGAATATGGACAGCGTATTCTCATACGACAAGGGGGCCCTGACCCGAATTATAAAAAGAGGGTGCGAAATAAAGGGAGAGGTCGTCGAGAAAGACGAAAGGGAATCGAACCTGAGGAAGATACTGAACTTCGGCCACACGATAGGTCATGCCGTCGAGAATCTATCCGGCTACAAAATCACTCACGGGGAGGCGATTTCCATCGGTATGGCGGCCGAGGGGAAGATAGCAGTCGGTATGGGGCTATGGAAGGAAGAAGAGCTCGGGAGACTCACACGCCTCCTGACCAGGGCGGGACTTCCGACATCGATGCCCGAATACATGAACATACAGGATATTATCGATACGATGAAGCTCGACAAAAAATCCCGCGGCGGGAAGATCGAGATGGTCCTCCCGGAAACTATAGGCCGGATGGCGGAGATCGGCGGCAGCTACGGGCTTAAAACCGACGAATCGCTCATCAGGGATGCCGTATAGCAAAGCTCCATTTATATCAAGACGTTCTGAACGACCGCAACCATGGACAATTCGGAGATTATAAATCCGGCTCTCGATATATCCCTCCTCATTTTACCGCTCGACCTGAACTCGGTGTTCGGGAACTGGAACGATTGCCTGCTCGAGATCGGGTTCGGGGACGGCGACTTCCTCATCGAAAATGCGCTCGGCAGCCCGGAGAAGAATTACCTGGGGATAGAGATAAAAAAGAGAAGGTTTAACAAGGCTGTAAAGCGGGCGAGGCGCCAAAGGGTGAAGAACGTCAAATTTATTCACATGGACGCGGATATCGCGGCCGGGGAAATATTCCGCCCCGACTCCTTCTCGACTGCCTATATCAATTTCCCAGACCCCTGGCCCAAGGACAGGCATATAAAGCACAGGATAATCAACCGCGGATTCCTGAAGAAGCTTTCCGGGATCATGAAAGGGGGAGCGGACCTGGAGATAGCGAGCGATCACCGTGATTACATTATAAACGCCCTATACACGATGAGAAAAATAAATCTGTTTGAATCCGTTTTCCCTGAACCCGGCTACATGCTTCACATGCCCGGGCGCCCGGAAACGACCTACGAAAAGGAATTCAGGGCCGAGGGGAGGGAAATCCGTTACATGAGGTTTAAAAACTTGAAGTGAGGCAAGCTATCGGACGGATAACTCAGGTAAAATATGTGTGAATCAAATCAGAAGGAGGATTGAAAAATGAGAAACGCACTGATTTTATCCGCAATAATATATCCGGGGTTATTTCTGAGCGGCTGCTCGGATAGCGGACCCGGGTACCTGTTTCAGATTATCTTTATAGTCGCCCCCCTCCTAGGCCTGGGCGTAATGCTTCTTAAGCGGACCGAGAGCACCAACGACTCCCTCTACATACTCGAGGGGCAAATAAAAAGGCTTTCCTCCAAGCTTGAGAACCTGGAAGAAAAAGTCTCGGAGCTTACGGAAAAGGAAAACAAAGCCAGGAACAAAAAATAGCGGGCGGTCAGCTTTTAATTTTCGTTTGTGCCTTTATTCAATTCGATGTTGTTTGAATTCTCGAGCGCCTCGACCTGATACTTGATCGGCACTTGTCCGATGTCGTTCGTCGCGTGAAACACTCCCTGTTCATCGGTCCAGGTGAAAAGCCCTCCCCTCACACCGGGCGTATCCAGATCACTGGCTGAGTCGCCCAGCTGAGGCGGCCCGGCGGAGGTGATCTCTTCCGCAGACGGAGCGCCTTCGCCCTCTGTATCTTCGGGCGCCGTAAGATTCTTCGCCCTGGCTTCCTCAGCCGCTTTCAACCTTTCCTGTCTTTGCTTTTGGAGCGCTTCATTTACTTCTATATTGCTCTGACGCTCGACGGTTGTGCCGAGTGTCCCGGTACCGTCTCTGAAATTCGTCTCCGTGCTCTTCTGCATTGTGGAAAGATCGAATGGGTTTAAATCCTCGCTCGGGGTAACGATATAAGATGGAAAGTCTGCAGGCACTGGAGCCGGAGCGGGCGCCGGGGCAGCCGGCGCGCCAGACTGAGGGAACGCCGAACCGGCAGAAAATAGCACTATCATTCCGGCTGTGTATAACTTCAGGAATAACGAGCGGGACATGTTCTGCCTCCTCAAATGCTCAACATAAATATACACCCGCCGGAACGAATACTCAATGTTAAAAATTAATATATAAAGCTGACCCTAAACAACACTTAAACCTGATTCTTAAGAATAAACCCTCAAAACTTTGAACCGCGAGGCGGCATAATTATTTACGATCATGGAGACAAAACAAGTAAAATGCCGAAACGATTAGCGAATGTGTAATACGCTTTTCCAACACCAGCTTCGGAATATCCCTGACCTGTGCTTTGTATGTAACGATATACTCGGTCGTATCGAAGCAGGGCTCTCTCTCCTTACGCGCACCTCCGGCGAGGAAGGTGTAGCAGGTATTGTTCTGTATGGCGGGATTCGGGATGACCTGCCCTATACAGGACCAGTCGTCCGAAACGTAACCCGTCTCTTCGAGGAGCTCCCGCTTGGCGGCTTCGAGCGGGGTCTCAGCCGGATCGATACAGCCGCCCGGAATCTCGATAGTCTCGGACTCGATACCGTGCCTGTACTGCCTTATCAGAAGGACTTCGTCCCCGTCCGTAACCGCGACGACGTTTACCCAGTCAGGGGCCTCTATCACGAAGAACTCGTGCTCCTCCCCGGTTATAGGGGAGACGCTCGTATCCTTTCTGGTTGAAAAAACCCTGTTCGACGACAGAGGTTCGGACCTTATTATTTTCCACTTTTTGATCATGGCTCTCTTGTTATAAGGATTCGTTGGTTATACGCACCCTAGCCGCGGATTTCGATCTTTTTCAACTTTTCCCATGTATTTTCGGAGTACCAAATGTCGACGAAATCCGAGACCGAATCCTTCTCATGATTTTCGATCCTATCCAGAGCGTCTTTCCTGAGAAGCCTCTTAACGCTCCCGAACGCAAATACATCCCACCCTGCGAGCTCACGCGCAGCGCTGACAGCCGCATCATTGATATCTTCCTCAGAAACAACTTTGTCAACAAGGCCGAGGGTTAATGCTTCTTCCGCAGAATTCATTTTCCCCGTATACAGGAGTAGCTGAGCCTTCCTCGAACCGACTGTGTATTTAAGAATCTCCGCAATGCTCGTAAATACTGAAGCGCCGAGAGTAAGCTCGTTGAGCGCTATCTTTGCTTTCCCGGTAACCATAACCCTCCTGTCGCACGCAATGGCAAGGACGCAGCCGCCTGCGACAGTGTGCCCGTTCAAGGCAGCGATCACGGGTTTCGGGAATACGAAAATACGCTGGACAAGATCGGAAAAGCTCATTATAAATCTATGAAACGCGTCCTTGGGATAATCCATGAACCCGGGAATATCGAACCCGAACGAAAAGAAGCTTCCCTTCCCGGTCAATATGACGGCTTTAATCCCCGTATCCCGAGCCAATTCCAGGAAAACATCCCTCAGCTCCGACACGACCTGCTCGTTCATCGCGTTTACTTTAGGCCTGTTAATCGCAACCGTGGCGATTCCGTCGTCTACGGACAACTGGACGTACTCCATCGACCCCTCCTTAGTTTATGTATCGGTTATCATTATCCCATTCAGCGATAACTCAGGCAATAGCGCCATCTATACAAACCGTATTTTACAGTTAAAATAAATTGTCTTTAATCTCGTATGCAGAATTCGGGAGGTTCTGAGATGAGAATATTTGTATATTCGATGCTTTTTTTGGTGATTTGCGCTGTGTTTTCGATGTCGTCCGTTTCGGCGGCCGAGAAAGGGGACGCGGCTAAGGGAAAGGAAACGTTCCAGACTACCTGCGCCGCATGCCACGGGGCGGAGGGTAAGGGGGACGGTGTGGCGGCTGCGGCCCTCGACCCCAAACCGAGGAACCTGAGCGATGCCGCATACGTATCGACGCTCACGGACGAACACCTCTATAAGGTAATCAGCGAAGGCGGGGCATCGGTCGGGCTCTCGCCCATGATGGCCGCCTGGGGAGGCACGCTTTCCGAGCAGGACATTTGGAACGTGATCGCATACACAAGGCAGGATATCTGCAAGTGCCAGTATAAGGCAAAATAAATCATGAGATAGCGGGCTGATGCTGAGCATCAGCCCGCTATCGGACGTTCTCCCGCTCAATACCTCTCACGTCCTGTTATTTTGGTATATATTTACGTCTGTAGGACCTCGATATTAAGGGAGATACGAAGAATATGAAAAAGAGACTATCGGAGACAATAAGGATTTTCGGAATCGCGGCCCTAATTGCACTGCCTATTCTCACCGCTTGCGCAGGGGTTGAGCCCGGGACGGTCGATGACCCCGGTCAGGCACTCGACGCGCCGACTGAGCCTGAGGCAGCGGACGAGTCATACTCCGAGGGCCTGCAGTATCCGGAAGAACAAGACAATCAATAGCCGGCCGCAGGAGGGGTAACCCTGCGGGAGCATCCCGCCGGTAAATACGGATACCTCCGTCTTTTGAAGAATTTTTCCGAGATGTTAAAATCTTGCTGATTTCCATTATACAACCGGAGAGGTGACCGAGCGGCCGAAGGTGCACGCCTGGAAAGTGTGTAGGGGGTTAACGCCCCCTCGTGGGTTCAAATCCCACCCTCTCCGCCAGTACAGGGTTGAACACGATGGAGAATCGCCGTGACCGTCTCAGGCGGAGTGATTATTTCATTCAATAGCTATTAACTTTCGGGTATTTTATAATATAGGCTAAAGCTCTTCACGCAATATTAGTTTCGATAAATTTACCAGTTAGTCAGGCCCGTACGGCAGGAGATTGTGAACCCCGCCAGGCCCGGAAGGGAGCAACGGTAACAAACCCTCCTGAGCGTTGCGGAAACCCTGACTAGCTGGTTCTAAGGTGACAGATGTCCTACCTTGTACTCGCGAGAAAATGGAGACCACAGACTTTCGAGGATATCGTAAGCCAGGAATTCGTGACCCTGAGCCTGAAGAACGCGGTCTCCACGGGGAAGACAGCCCACGCCTTTATATTTTCGGGACCGAGAGGGGTCGGTAAGACCTCGACCGCCAGGATCCTGGCCAAGGCGCTTAACTGCCGGAGCGGACCCACCCCCGAACCCTGCTCCGAATGCGTATTCTGTAAGGAAATAGCCGAGGGTAAATCACTTGACGTCATCGAAATCGACGCCGCGTCTCATACAGGGGTAAACGACGTAAGAGAGATCATAGAGAACGTTAAATACCTGCCGGCGTCCGGGAAATACAAGATCTACATAATAGACGAAGCGCACATGCTCTCCCAGTCCGCCTTCAATGCCCTGCTCAAAACCCTCGAGGAGCCCCCTCCCCACGTTCTATTCATACTGGCGACGACGGAGGCGCACAAGATCCCGGTGACGATACTCTCCAGGTGTCAGAGGTATGAATTCAAGAAGGTGCCTGTCGAGAAGATAAAGGAAAGCCTCGCTTCGATAACCGGGAAGGAGAAGATAAGGGTGGCTGAGGAAACCCTCTATACCGTTGCCCAGGAGGCGGACGGCAGTATGAGGGACGCGCTAAGCCTCATGGACCAGCTCCTCGCGACGTTCGGGAGCGAGATCGCTCATGACGACGCGATAAGGATCCTCGGCGTACTCGACCGGACGCTCCTCAGATCCGCAGTGGCGGGCATACTCGATAAGAACCCTAAAGACTGCATCGAAACGCTGAACAGGGCAACCGAAAAGGGAATAAATCCCAAGCGCTTCGCCGAGGACCTGCTGAGGACATTTAGATACGCCCTTCTCCTGAAGACATGCGGAAAGGAAACAGTCACCGAGCTCTCCGATGAAGATAAGGACGAGATCGCGGGAATAACGTCGGGCGAGAGTGTAGAGACGCTGGAATCCCTTTTCAACCTAATGCTCGAAGGGGCGGAAAGCATACACAGGTCGTTTTACCCGCAGATGGCGCTCGAATTCATCCTTATAAAGCTGTCTACACTCGAAAGGACGGTTCCGATAGAAAGCATAATAAAGAGGCTCGAATCCCTTTCCGGCTCGATAAAAACGGGAGAAGAACCGAGAGCGCGCCTTGACGAGCCCCGCGTGGATTATCAGAAAAGACAGGCCGCGGCGGATGAGAAGCCGGTTAAAACACCCCCTGCGAGCGGGGTGGAGGCGCCCGTGAATAAACCGAAGCCCGAACCGGGGGACCTCGGCTCGGTGCTAAAGTTCATTAAATCGAGGAACGCCATCATGGGCACCAGGCTCGAGCAGGCAAAGAACATCTCGGTCGAGGGAGACTCATTCAGTATCATATTCAGCAATCACCTCCACACCTCGCATTTCAGGAAAAGCGAAACCCAGGCGGAGCTCAGGGGGTATTTGAAAGAGTGCTATTCCCGGGACATGGGCATAGAAATCGCGGATGACACCCGGGCGGAGGCGAATGAACCCGGGGGAGGTAAAAACGATAAGAGTGAAAATAAAAAGAAAATCCAGAACGACCCTGCGCTTAAGGAAGCGATAGAAATTTTCGGGGGAAGAGTCGTGAGCGTAAAACCCAAACAAAAGGAGTAATGAGATGAAATTCGGGGGCGGAAACATTAAAAACCTTCTTAAACAGGCAAACAAGATGAAAGAACAGATGGAGAAGCTCCAGGCGGAGGCGGGCGAAAAGACCGTCGATGCAACGGCGGGCGGAGGGATGGTGACCGTCGTCGTAAAGGCGAAAGGCGAGGTCGTTTCCATCAAAATCGAGCCCGAAATAGTCAAGGACGACGATATAGAGATGCTCCAGGACCTTATAACCGCCGCGGTAAACGAGGCCCTCGGCCGGGGACAGGACTTGATGAAGGACGAGGTTGCTAAACTGGCGGGGGGTCTGGGATTACCTCCAGGACTCATTTAACTTATGCTCCAGAAAGGCATACCGGAATCTATTGCCAGGCTCATAAACGAGCTATCCAAACTCCCGGGAATAGGCGAAAAGAACGCGACCAGGCTCGCGTTTCATATTTTCAGGTCGAGCCGGGAGAGTGCCGAGAACCTGTCGAAAGCCATCACCGACGCCAAGACGAAGGTCGTGTTATGCGAGACGTGCTTCAATTTCGCGACTGAATCGCCATGCGGATTGTGCAGGGATGAAGAGAGAGACCATACCATTATCTGCGTCGTGGAGGACCCCCTCGACCAGCTCGCAATAGAAAGGAGCCGGGAGTTCAGGGGGGTGTACCATATACTGCACGGGGTCATATCTCCGATCGAAGGGGTCGGGCCCGAAGACCTCAGGATAAAGGAGCTGTTACGGAGACTCGGGAGCGGCCGCACGAAAGAGATTATCCTCGCGACCAACCCCAGCGTCGAGGGAGAGGCCACGGCGCTCTATCTCTCCCGGCTCGTAAAGCCGATGGGCATAGGCGTGAGCAGGATAGCCCACGGCATCCCGATGGGAGGAGATATCGAATATATCGACGAGATAACTTTAAGTAAGGCAATAAGGGATAGAAGATATATCTAGTTATTCTAGATAGGCTCAATATGCTATCAATTAATAATATATAGGCTATACTTTATAGCCACACGATAGATTCTCGAGGAGGACGACATGCCCAGGATAGGAAGAGCTTTTAAGGAACTCAAGGTCGGAGACAAGCTCTCCGAAAGGATCACCGTTACCGAAGCCCATGTCGTGAAAGCGGCGGGTCTTTTCAACGATTACAACGCGCTCCATACGAACGAACCCGACATGAAGGGCTCGAGGTTCGGTAAAAGGATAGTGCACGGCGCGCTCACGTTCAGCCTGATTGTGGGGGTTTACAGCAAGGTGTTCCACGATACGGACATATCGACGGTAGAAGCTTCGATAAAATTCACGGCCCCCGTCTTCATAAACGACACCATAACGATGGAGTGGACCGTAATGGAGCTCGACGAGAAGCCGAAGCTGAACGGCGGCCTTGTCGCGCTTTCGGGCGAGGTCAGGAATATGGAAGAAAAAATCCTCGCGACGCTGGAAGCCAAGATCCTAGTCGGGAACGAGACCATTTTTTAAAGGTGTTTCCCTCTGATATGAATGGACGATAATAAGAAACCCTACAGGCCGCTTTTACCCAGATTGTTACTCGCACTGATCGCAGTCTTAATAACCGTGGGCGCAATCGAGCTCGCGACCAGATTCACACCCGACCGGGACAAGTACTCCATTCTAGAACACGTAGACAAACTGAGGCCGGGCGGGAACCCGGCCGGATACCGGCTCAGGGAAACCGCCTGGAAATCGAGCTTCACCGAAAGGGGCCTCAATTTGCCCCCCGGAGGTCCGAGGGAGGGGCTTTCGGGCGAGGGAGTGACCCCGCTTAAATGCGCCGCATCGGATTGCAATTTCAGGAAGCTCGTGCCGGGGATTATAGAATTGGACGATGACGGTTTACAGACCGCGGGCAGGAGTGAGAACCCCTACCCTCACATATTAATCGTCGGCGGAAGCGTAGCTTGGGGAGCAGGCGCCTCGGATATAGCGAATACCTACTTCTCACAACTTTACGGTATGCTAAAAAATGAATACCCCGATACGGAGATATCGGTGCTCGCCGCATACGGATCGACAAGCAATACCGATTTAAGCTCCTTTGTACGCAAGGGACTCGATGCCAAGCCGGACGTAGTCGTATTCATAAACGGTCTAAACGACTTTACCGTCAAAGGGCAGCTGAGACAAACGGACGCCTCCGATTACATTCTGAACATGAAAACGGCGGCACGGATTGCGGAGCGTAACGGCATACCGGCAGTCATCGTCAGACAGCCGTTCCCCGGCGGGAAAAAATTTAAGACTGACCTCGAAAAGAGGATAATGGAACTAAGCAATAAGGATTACGAGAAGGTCATCACTCCCCTTTATAAACACATTGGAAAGGTTCTCGAGGAGATGGCGAAAGCGGGAGAGATTTATTATATCGACGCCGCCTATTGTTTTGACGGCGAGACCGCGACCACATTCAACGACCAGTGGCACTTCTCTGACCCCGGGCACAAATTACTCGCCGAGAGAATCCATGCCGGACTTGTTCCGATTCTAAGTGAAATACTCGGCAAGAGCGGAGACAACCCCGATTGAAGCAGTCGACCGAATAAGGGGTTAAACACCGACACACCAGCCCTCGAAAGCTGGAGCGGGCATTTCGTTTCCATGTCCGTTTCTTAATCCGCTGCAACCCTCTTGCGGCGGAATAACGCGAAGATTGAGATTGATAATAACGCAAGACCGACGGCGGCCATGCCGTATTCGGACATTGTCGGGATATTGGATATTCTCGGATTGAGGAACGCGATTGCCTCAAGCCCTTCCACTGTTTCGCCGACGTTAGTAACCACGCCGGTCGATGTGTCTATCGTCACCAGATAGTGTTCATAGGAAAATTGTTGGATGTCCAGCGAGCCGAACATTGCATTGGTAGCGGGATTTAAATCCATTGAATTTATTATCGTGAACCCTTCATCGAGCGGAGGAAGCGTGAAGTCAGTTACCAGACTGGCAAGCCCTGATGACTGATTCAATAAATAGAGGGACGGTATCATGTCGGTCTGCGCGAGAAACAGCTCATTGATCTGATCGAATCCTATTCCATTACCTTCCCCGAATAGACCCGATGGGCCAACCTCATTCACGGCTCCGGTATTTATATTAATAGTCGCAAGAAAATTGCTGACTTTTGCCCGGAAATACGCATATAATGTACCATCCCTGCTGAATGAAAAGTCCTGCAATATACCATTGGCATTAAAAAGCCCAATTTCGGTCCCTTTCCCGCTCTCCGTATCGATTACTATAAGCACCTGCTCATCAACACCGTCAAAACACCCGGCGTACAGCACGTTCGTTACCGGATGAAAATCGAGACCCCTGCAGAAGAAAAATCCGGTCGGGCCTATCAAAGTCGCATTACCCGTGGCGGAGTCAATCAGGTAGAGGCTGCTTTCCCCGAAGCCGTTAATTCTCGGCGTGTTCGTCTCGGACATTTGTTTAACCTCTTCATTCGCTAAGCCGTAGAGCTGCGCCCGGGCCGCGCCTGAAAAAATCACCAGAACAGCGAGGACAATTACTGAATGTATAACTTTTGCCATTTCCACATCCTCCTCAGAGAAAGAATCGAACTAAGACAGTATTTTAACACAGCTAATTAATGAATACCAAGTAGTATTGCGATTTTAGTGATTGTTTATTAAAATCAATCGAGTGTGTAATAAAGATACTTTCCTCGGTTGAGTGTCATAAGTTGGTTCCATATATAAATGAATTGCTCCTATTCCCGAGTTTTGACTTCGCGTTATGCGTGTGCTAGTTTCTCTTTTTGTCACTGCAATATAAGAGACACCGGAGGCAAAAATGCGTTTTTTACATACGATGATAAGGGTCGGGGACCTCGAGAAATCGATTAAGTTCTACACGGAAGTGCTGGGGTTCAAGCTCAACAGACAGAAGGACTACCCCGAAGGAGAGTTTACACTCGTATTCCTCGGGACAGAGGACCAACCCGAAATACTGGAGCTTACACACAATTGGGGAACGGACAGGTACGACCTCGGTAACGCCTACGGCCACATGGCATTCGGCGTGGACGACATTCACGCCGCTTGCGAGAAGATACAGGCGGCCGGGGGCAAGGTGATCCGTCCTCCTGGGCCCATGAAGCACGGGACGACAGTCATCGCATTTATCGAAGACCCCGATTCGTACAAGATCGAGCTCATCGAGCGGCATCAATAAACCGCCGCCGTTAACAACTAACGCAAAGAGCCATGCCGCCGGCTCAAGAAACCGCGCCCCTCAACAATATATCGGAACGACATCCCATTCATCTGCAGAGATGATTCGAGCCTTCTACTGACCCACGATAGCAGGCTTTAAGCTCGTCACCAGGTTGAGCACTTCGGTTTTTTCCTGGTCGGGCACCTGAAATTTATCGAGCGTCTGTGTGAGGTACTTTGCCGACAGGTCCCAGTCGCTTTCCGTAATATTGAGTCCCGTGTGGACTGTCTTCATATCGCGGCCCGTGTATGCGCATGGACCGCCCGTCGCCTTGCACACGAAATCGACCGTGTGCTGCTGCACCTTGGTTTTAGAATCGGTGCTGAGTCCCAGAAAGAACCTCCCGAGCTGCTTATCCGGAATCATCCTCTTGAAGAAATCGTCGATAACAGCGGAAACGGCATCGTACCCGCCGAGCCTCTCGTAAAGAGACTTCGGCTGGACTTCTTCAACGACCACGGCTTCTACTTCTTCTTCAACCACCGCGGCATCCTTCTGGTCCTGGGCAAGGACGGAGGCAAAGCCCCACGGCGAAATAATCACTGCTAATAAAAAGATAAAAAATATTTGGTGATACAGACAATTCCTGGGCATAAACAATACCTCCTCTGTTTTTTGCATAAAATCATTATCAGGTAATATCGACCCGACACCAATATCATAAACTATTAACCATGATTTTTTCAAGTCCTATCTGAAATAATACCGATTTCTAGACGGTCGGATGGAGCATCCTACCGATCGGGTATTAGCCTCGCCGCGGGGGGGGGTACCGATATAATCGCTCGCCCGACTATCCTAGTTCTCCACATTCTCACCGGGTATCAAAGACTCGATCTTGTCCTCCTGCGAGCCGACGCTTAAGATGTAGCCGCCTCTGAAGCTCAGCAGATTATCCGGCACGTCGCTCTGTGCGATCTTCCCGACTATGACCTCATACACCCCCGTCTCCGGGATCGTAGTCGTAATTTCAAGCGGCAGCTCGCCGCTTTCGACTTCATCGAAATGCCCGATCCTGCGGTCGCTTATCAACCTGAGTCTCGCATGCGACCCGAGGTGACCGGCCGAGGGGTCGTCGTCGAGTCTGATCGTTACCCGATCCCCGGCTTCAGCATTGATTCTGAAAGTATCCCTGTCCTCTTTCCCCGAGAGAGGGTCATCGCCAAGCGCGGAAACGACTGATACTTCGTTACCGTTAGGAGCCCCGAGACCCGGGAAGCTCACATTAATCACGGGCGTGCCTTGAACCTCAGCGATAGAGAGGTTTACTACAGCTACCCCCGCCGGGATTCCGATACCGGCAGTTACCTCCGGTTCGGGGCCTAAAAGGGAACAGCTTTCCGCTGGATATAGAGAGCAAAACCATGTCCCGAAGGGACTGAATGAGGTTATTTCCGCCGTATAGAAGTAAGTCATTCCGCCATTCGAGCCTAGGCTCACTCTGGGTGTACGTCTCGAAAATGGACCGTTACACTGAAAGCATTTTTCACTCACTGTGTTATTGGTCACATAAAATTCTATCTCACTGATGGAAAAGGCTTCATGCGGAAGCATATATATAAAGCCCGCGATAAAAGCATAGAGAAAATAAAGATTCAGCTTGCTCATGGAATCCTCCTTCTCAACCGGGAACCTCCTTCCGCTTGATCCGTCAAGGTCATGAAAAATGACCGCAAAGGCTTCACGGAACGGAGAGAATTCCGGTTTCTCATCATAAAAGTATAACCCCGTTTTTCGCCGGTGATTTTTTTAAAGAAATATTGAATTCCGTCAAGCTATTCGGAGGGCGGGATCGGCAGGTGATCTTTTTGGACACTTCATGAACCCGTCAGGCGAGTTACCATCAGCGCACGCTTCGCAGAAAAGCAGTATCCACATAAGATCGGACTTACCGAACGGCCTGAAAAATGATGCGGGACGCAAGATTCAGGATGAACGATGATTCTTTATAACTGCCGCTCTGAAGTTATAGAGCTTAGCGCCTAATTCTTCGTAATCACTAAATATTCCCGCAAATTCATCTTTACCAAGGGACCCTGTTTCATAGAGTAATTGTAAGTGGGTTTTAGTCTCATCACACGATGCAACAGCATAAGTTAAAAAACTGGACGAATTCATTTTTATATCTTCTCCTCCTAAATCCTTCAACAATGTTAGATAAAATTGATTTAGAAGACCGTCTGACCTGACTGCCTTCTTCAAACATCTCGAATTTAGGCAATTTCTCAATTGTTATTCGGTGGAGTCTTACGGCAAGTTGTTTCGCTAACGAATATATTTCAAGATCTTCATAGGATTTTGGCTTATTCAATTTCATCATGCATCCTGTATCATGCATCATGTATCCTTCTTCCTTCTCTTCTTCCACTTCTGCTCGAGGTACTTTTTAATATTGGCCT
>JAHKKQ010000048.1 GCA_020027805.1 Candidatus Dadabacteria bacterium | reverse complement strand
CTGCTCCGCGACCTCTACATTATCGACAGGAGCCTCAGAGAGAATAAAGGCGGACACGTTGCCGACTCCATTCTGAAAGAGCTTATCAGGCAGGTCGAGGTCTTCGGGTTCCACATGGCAAAGCTCGACGTCCGCCAGAACAGCGCCGTCCACGAGAGCGCGGTCACGGAGATAACCGAGCGCCTGGGCCTCCCGTCCTATGGACGGAAGAGCGGGCGGGAGAAGCTCTCCTGGCTCACGGCCGAGATACGGAACCCGCGCCCCCTCGTGCCCGACTGGCTCCCGTTATCGGATGAGACTAAAGAGCTCCTCCGTACGTTCGGGACTATCAGAGAGTGCCTTAACGAGATAAGCCCGGAGTGCATAGACACATACGTGATAAGCATGACCACGAGCGCCGCCAACGTCATGGAGGTGCTGCTCCTCGCGAAGGAGTCGGGACTCTACCAGTCGGACATGGGTACTGTCACGAGCCGTCTCAACGTAGTCCCCCTCTTCGAGACGATAGAGGATTTCAGGCATGCGCCCGGCATAATGACGGAGCTCTTCTCGAACCCCGTCTACAGGGAGCACATCAGGGCGAGGGGCGACGTGTCCGAGATAATGATCGGCTACTCCGACAGCGGCAAGGACGGCGGGATTCTATGCTCCGGGTGGGAGATACACAAGGCCCAGAAGTCGCTAAAAGCGGTCTCGGACTCGTTCGGGATAAGGAACAAGTTTTTCCACGGCAGGGGCGGCACGGTGAGCAGGGGAGGGGGGCCGACAAATCAAGCCATACTCGCCCGGCCCGCGGGGACTGTCGAGGGCGCGATCAAGATAACCGAGCAGGGGGAGGTCATATACAGCAACTACTCCCACCCCGAGATAGCAGAGGATAATCTGGAGCTCGTCATATCTTCGGTCTTGCTCACGAGCCTCACGGGCGAGCGCGTGAAGCCCGAGTGGGAGGAGGCGATGGACGGGATAGCGTCTGACGCCAGGGACGCGTGGAGGGCGCTCGTGTACGAAGACCCGGATTTCTATACATACTTCGAGATGTCGACGCCCATTTCAGTGATACAGCAGATGGGCATTGGCTCGCGTCCGGCAAGGAGAAAAAGGTCAAGGCGCATAGAAGACCTCCGCGCCATACCATGGGTCTTCAGCTGGACCCAGAACCGCCACCTGATCACGGGTTTTTATTCAGTGGGCACGGCGCTCGATTCCTTCATACGCAAGAACCCCCGCAGGAACCTCACGCTTCTCCGCGAGATGTACGCCGGATGGAGGTTCTTCAGATCGCACATGGACAATATTCAGATGACCCTCAGCCGGGCGGACATGTGGATTGCGCTCGAATACTCGTTCCTCGTAAACCCGAGAGAGGTCGGGAAGAGGATATTCGCGAGGGTAAGGGATGAATACGATCTCACGTCAAAGGTGATTCTCAAAATTACGCGCCAGAAGCGGATACTCGACAACAACCCCTTCCTCCAGAAGTCCATCGAGCTTCGGAACCCGTACATCGATTCGCTCAGCTACATACAGGTTGGGTTACTGCGTAGGCTCTACAAGGGAGACTTCACGCCCGAAGAAAAGGCCGCCCTCACCGGCAACATAAAGCTCAGCATAAACGGCATCTCAGCCGGTTTGAAGAATACCGGATGACGCTAATCTGGAAAGGGGGTGCAAGCCAATGAAAGGAGAAAAAACCGACACGGAACGGCGAAAAGGTTCATCGGAACCCGTTCTCATACCTGCAGGATCCGAGCATGTAGAGGAGCTCGGGAGAATATGTTTTGAAGCTTTCAAGGGAATCCATGACCGTCATAACTTCCCTAGGGATTTCCCGACGCAGGAGTTAGCGGTTAACGTGATCGGGTTATTTGTAAATCGCGACGACATCTACGGAGTTGCAGCTCTCGTAGACGGCAGGCCCGCAGGATCGAATTTCCTATCGCTTTCCGATCCCGTTGCAGGTGTGGGTCCGATTACGATCGATCCTTCCACTCAGACACGCGGCATAGGCAGAGCCTTGATGCAAGATGTTATCAATTATGCGGAGAGAAACGGTATTAAGCAGATTAGGCTACTCCAGGATTCTTTTAACATGTCTTCCCTTTCCCTTTACGCGTCCCTTGGGTTCGATGTCAAGGCGGGCGTGGCTCTTATGGACGCTTCATCGGGTCGTACAATCTCGCGGGGTGGCGTGCGCCCGGCTACGGAATCGGACATAGAGGCTATGGACGGCCTGTGCCGGGGCATTTACAAGGTGAGCAGGCGTAATGAAATAGCAGCCGCTATGAAATACGGATTCCCGCCTGTGGTGACCGAGCGTGAAGGAACTATGACAGGATACCTCATACCTGGATTCCTAGGGCACGGAGTAGCCCGGACGGAAGAAGATGCTTTCGTCCTGATTGACGAAGCATCGCGCAATACGCCTCATTTAGCTAAATTTTTCTGCCCGCTCAGCGAAGCTTGCTTCTACCGCGAATCATTGAAACGCGGATACAGGGCCGTAAAGGTAATGAACCTTATGTCTTTAGGGCACTATGACCCGCCCGACGAAATCTGGATGCCGTCCGTGTTGTATTGAGTTCGGGCTCAGAGTCTGGTTTCTGTCTCTTTACCCGTTCGTCCTGCTTGTCGGAGTATGAACGGGTTACGCACTCATATATCTGTTTGTGTTCGTCCTTAGAATTATTTCCTTCCCATTATCAAGGGGGGAGGGCAGGGATGGGTGGTGTTACCTTGTCTTTGTTTTTTTCAGTCTCATGGAGTATCTTGTCGAGCGTTTCGAGCAATATCTCCGCTTTGAAGGGTTTACTCAGGCGGCTCTACAAGGGCGATTTCACGCCCGAAGAAAAGGCCGCCCTCACCGGCGACATAAAGCTCAGCATTAACGGCATATCAGCCGGACTCAAAAACACCGGCTAGCACACAATGTGTGCTCATATACGATTCTACCGGAGCTCCTCTGCCTTGCCAGCAACCGTAGCCCGACCCGTTAGTCCTGAGCGGGAGCCTGTCCTGAGCTTGTCGAAGGGTCGAAGGGCGCAGATTATATTCATAATGATTTCACTTTGAATTATTCGGGGAATAAATCTTTGGGCAATAAGAGTTTCGAGCCCGGTCTCACGCCGGTCGGGTAGTTTGCTGCCGTTTAAGATAATTCCCGCCTTTCCCGGTTTTCTTGGCGGATTTCATCTTGTACATGTTCCTGTCGGCTATGTCCAGGAGCTCGTCCGGGGTGAGTCCGCTCCCGAGATTGTATTCGGCCAGGCCGTAGCTTAACTCTATCCTGTAGGGCTTGGAGCTCCTCTCGTTCCGGGCGTCTACCGAGTCCAGGATCCTCTTCATCACCGTTCCGCTCCCCTCGAGGGTGGTTTCCTGAAGTATGAGGAGTATCTCGTCCCCCCCGAGCCTGCACATTACGTCGGATTCCCTGAGCGCGCTCCTCAGCAGGTTGACCAGGGTTATTATGACCCTGTCCCCCTCCTTGTGTCCGAAGCTGTCGTTGACGCTCTTCAGGTTGTCGAGGTCGATGTAGCAGACCGTGAAGCTGCACCCGTGCCTCCCGCAGTACTTCATCTGCCTGTGCACGGACTCGATGCCGGCCTTTCTGTTGAGTATCCCCGTCATGGGGTCAGTGAGCGAGAACCTCTTCGTTTCGAGCTCGGCCAGCTTCCTCCTCGTGATGTCCGTATGAGAGATTACAGCTCCCGTTACTTGACTGCCTGATTTCATGGGTGTGACGGAGAGGAGGAACCATTTCCTGTCGCGGCCGGCGTGGGAAGGGTACTCCATCGTGAACCTGTCCCTTTTCCCTCCGAGCACCGACACGATATTCTTCCATAGCCGTCCCGCCTTATCGTTGTCGGCGGAATGCTTCTTCAGCATCCTCAGGTAATTGATCCCGGGCTCCGGTCTCTCCGCGGCTCCGCCGCCGTTTTTCCCGCCGTGGCCAAGCCACGAGCGGTTGGCCGCCACAAGCACCCCGGAGCTGTCGAGCACCCCGATGTGTTCTGGGAGGGAGTCGAGTACCGCGAGCACCGTATCGAACTGCGCCTTGCCTAATACCTCGTGCTTATTCCGTTCTTTCTTCATCATATCCTGATATACGATTCCGTTAATTATTTTGTTCGTTAATCCGTCGAGCATGGTCATATTGAGCATTATTTTCTTTACACGGCCTGAGTCTTAACTATATCTACGCTGGCCGCGGGCTCTTCGGATGACCCTCTATCAATATTATTGCGATTGTTTTTGCCGGTTCTGCATAAGCTTCCGCGCGAGCCCGCCGGTTCTCAAAATACATCCCCGCCGGCGGTCTCTCCCGCGATTAAGAAGAGAAGGACTATGGCGGGACGGCCGGTCTGTATTCCCGGGTTTCGGGCCGGGTGACAGGAAAGCCCCCGGTTTAACCGTAATGCGGCTAATTTACCCCCTTCTTATGCTTCTTCGACATCTTCATCTTGTACATGTTCCTGTCGGCTGTGTCCACGAGCTCTTCGGCTGTATGCTTCCCGCCCGGTGAGTGCTCGGCAAGGCCGTAGCTGTATTCGAGCTTCCAGGGTATGCGCGCTTTATCGTTTCGCCGCGCTACCAGCTCTGCCAGGCGCTCGAGCACATGAATACTCTGGTCTATAGTCGTATCCGGGAGCACGAGCAGGATCTCGTCCCCCCCCAGCCTGCATATCGCGTCCGTTTCACGGAGCGCGTTCTTCATGAGCTTCGCCGCGGAGCGGATCGTCTTGTCCCCCTCTCTGTGCCCGTAGTTGTCGTTGACGTATTTCAGGTTGTCGAGGTCTATGTAGCATACCGTGAGGCTCTGTTTACGTCGCTTCGCGATCTTTATCCGGTCACGTATGTAAGCGAGCCCCGCCTTCCTGTTGAGTACCCCGGTCATGGGGTCTATGACGGCTAGCCTCCTGGTTTCGAGCTCGGCGAGCCTCCTCCGCGTTATGTCCGAGTGTGAGACCACCGCGCCCGTCGTGGTCTTGCCGTTCTTAAGGGCGGTCACGGTGAGCCTGAACCAGCTTCTTCCGCCGGGGAGGTCGCACGGGTACTCGGTCGAGTACCTCCCCCTCCCGCCCATGAGTACCGAGCTGATAGCCCGGCCCGCCCGGACGAATTTCGCTTCCCTGCCGAACGCGTCCCTGAACGCCCTCGTATAATTCTCTCCGACCGCCGCGCGGTCGAGCGCCATCCCTCCGTTCTCGGCGGGGAAGTTCAACCATGCGCTGTTTACGGAGACTATCATACCCCTGACGTTGAGCACGGCCAGATTCTCCGTGAGGGAATCCAGCACGGACTGGACCGCATTGGGGGAAAGCTTCTTTAAATTACTCCTGGCTGCGTTCTCTTTAGTCAGCATTGTCTATTTCTTCACCGAACGGAGTCTTATCGAATCAGTCCGGCCTGTGCGTGGATCATTGGATACACGCATACCGGCGGCCGTCCGCAAACGGGCCTTAACTGGAATTATACGGCTCTTCCGGCTGAATGGTTCTGAAAAAAAACAGGGGGATATTCCGGCCTATCGGGCTTATCGGTTTACGGGATACGTGCCGCGCCGAAATTCCGGGAAAATTCTCAAGGTCTTAAGACTGCTGTTGTATATGCACAATTTATTCGGATCGGGGGTTCATGTTTGATTCATTGCCCTCAGGCCCCGGGCCTTCTATTTCCTGGTCTATGTTTTTACGTGCTTTTCGGCCTCTCCGGTCATGGGTACGAACCTCACCGGGGCAACCTTTTCCTCGTCGAACCCGTCTTTCCTCTTCGTGAGGAGGAGGAGCTCCTGCATGTCGTCCCCTACGGGTATCACCATCCTGCCCCCTTCCCTGAGCTGGGCTTTTAAGGGCTCCGGTATTTCCTCCGGGGCGGCGGTCACTATGATTCCGTCGTATGGGGCGTGCTCCTCCCACCCGGCGTATCCGTCCCCCGTTTTGAAGTGCACGTTCGAATAACCGAGCCCGTTGATGACGCTCCTCGCGAAAAGCGAGAGCGGCTCCAGTATTTCCACTGTGTAGACCTCGGCGCCGGTCTCGGCGAGGACCGCAGCCTGGTATCCCGAGCCCGTGCCTATCTCCAGCACCTTCTGACCCTTCTCCGGGCCGAGGAGCTCCGTCATGAAAGCGACGATATAGGGCTGTGAGATAGTCTGTCCCATGCCTATGGGAAGAGGCGTGTCGGCGTAGGCAAGGTCTACTAGGTGTTCGGGAACGAACTTGTGCCTCGGCACGGCCCCCATCGCCCTCAGCACATCGGGAGACGTTACGTCCCTCATGGCGATCTGCTCCTCGACCATGTCGAGCCGCCTTTGTTTGTAAACCATCTCCGGGTCGAAGTGATTCAACGTTCCCGCTATGAGAAGGAACGACGAAAGCAGCACTATTATTAATGCCAGCTCCAAAGCCCGGCTCCTTTAATGACGTATAATAACGTAACTAACTCGGAATCTCCTTCTCTCTAATAATATGTATGAGCAATTATGGTGCCACTTATTTCCAAATTCGGGCTGAGAAGGAATTACACAACGAACTCGGTAAAGAGCGGCGCTTATCTTTCATGCGGACGGGGCTTTGTATGCTTAAATTAAAGGCACGAGAGTGAATTTTGAGGGCAATTTCCCCGTGAGCGCGTTTTCGCACCCCCTCCGGGAGACGATAGAGCTGTCCGATTATCCTGCATCATACACGCGCGGGTTCTCAGGCGGCTGATGCGTTTCCTCACCGCCCGTTGTGGTACTATTTTCCTATCCCCGGCATTTCACACGGATAGGACGCCGGAAGGACCCCAGCATGGAAAACAACATAGTCGTCGGCCCCCTCGGCAGGCCCCTCCCCGGCGAGCAGGGGGTAGAGGTTGCGGAAAGGAAGGGCTCGGGACACCCGGACACCCTCTGCGATTATATAACGGAAGGGATATCGAGGGCGCTCTCCGAATATTACCTCTCCGAATTCGGCTGCGTCATGCACCATAACGTGGATAAGGCGCTCCTCGTGGGGGGCGCGTCGGAACCCGCGTTCGGCGGGGGGAGGGTCGTGGAGCCGATAGAGGTGATAGTGGCCGGGCGCGCGGTAATGGACCGGGGGGGGAAGCCACTCCCCGTAGACGAGATAGCAGCCTCAGCGGCGCGCGGCGTGATCGCGAAGACACTCAGGCATCTCGATCCCGTGAGAGACGTGAAATTCACTATCATGATAAGGCCCGGCAGCAGGGACCTCGTGGATCTGTTCAGGAGGTTCGGAAGAGGGGAGGTGCCGTTATCGAACGACACTTCCTGCGGGGCGGGCTTCTACCCGTTCGACAGGCTCGAAAGGGCCGTGTACCTGACGGAGAGGTGCCTGAACGGCCCGGAAGCCAAGGGGGAGCACCCCTTCATAGGCGAGGACGTGAAGATAATGGGTGTGAGGAGGGGGGACGAAATTTCGCTCACGGCGGCTATAGCGGTAGTCGATAAATACGTTTCCTCGGTCGGAGATTACGCGTCGAAGATAGAGGACGTGAAGCGCTCGGTTCTGGGGCAGGAATGGGCCGGGGGCGCGCGGCTGAGTATAAATACCGCCGACGACTACGGGAGCGGCAGCGTATATATCACCGTCACGGGTACGAGCGCCGAGCAGGGGGACGACGGGCAGGTGGGGAGGGGGAACAGGGTGAACGGTCTCATTACCCCTTACAGGCCCATGACGCTCGAAGCCGCGGCCGGGAAGAACCCGGTAAGCCACGTCGGGAAGCTCTATAACCTCTTCGCCGAAGAGCTGTGCAGGAGTATTGTGGATGAGGGTTTCGCCGGGCAGGCCTCGGCCTTCCTGGTTTCAAGAATAGGATGCCCCATAAACGAGCCGCAGGTCCTCGATATAAAGGTAAGCCCCGAAGGAGCTGACGTTAAATCGATAAGGGAAACCGCCGGCAGGATGCTCGGGGATATGCCGGGTATGTGGAAGAGAATAATCGCCGGGCAATACGAAATCGCCTGATACACGGTTCAGCCCTGCATGGTGGGTGGTTCTTTGTCCGGGTCGGGCACGTATCCGAGCGCGCTCAGGGATTCGAGGACCCTCTCAAGAAAGTTGTTGCTGCCGCCGGTCATGCTTTCGTCGTCGGCCACCTGGAGCCCCCTCGCATCGTATTCCCACCTGAGGAGTATCTCTATCTTCTGCTCGCGCGTCAGGTCCCGCGCCTTGAGCACGTCTTCCGGGGTTTTGAAAACGCTCGTCGGGTCGAGTAATGCCTTGTCGATGTCTGTCATAGTGGACTTAATTATAATTCCTGATAAGCGCGTCCACAACGAAAAATTTTCAGAATAGAGGTCCCTCGTTCTCGATCACGCTCGCGACGCCCGCGATCTCCTTTCCGAGGAGCCTGATTATATCATCGAGGGTGATTATGCCTACGAGCCTGCCGTCCACGTCTACGACAGGGAACCTCCTCACCGCACTCTTCCTTATCTGCTCGAGCGCTTCAAAAAGCCCCATGTCCTCCCTGAACGTAAGCACGAGGTCCTGCGTCATGACGTCCTCAATGGGCGTCCTCACCGGGTCGAGACACCTGTTCACTACCCTGAGCGCTATGTCCCTGTCGGTCACAATGCCGAACCTGTCGTCCCCTCCCGCGACTATCACGCTCCCCAGGTTCTTGTCCTCCATTATCCTCGTAACCTCGCTAACCGTCGTGTCCGGACTCACCGTCACGACGTCTCTCCTGCAAATGTGTCCAAGACTCATCAGAGCCACCTCCGCGCGGATTTATAAATTAAACCGTTCATATCCTTATTAATCAGGAGTGCAAGTGCTATGCCAGTCCCGGGCGCGGGCCGTCCCCGCTGTAAACATTGGGGAATTTAAATACGCGCCGGGTCCTCGCGCCGGCGGGTGTCAGATTGTAGTACATTTTATGACGGGACCCGTTAACGCGCATGGAATTCCGGCCCTGTCGCCGGCTATTTCGGCCGAATCGTTGCTATCGTGCCCGGAGCAGTGTATTCTATTGCAATCAAAGCCAAACTGATCTGCGGTAAATACCTAGCGATCTTCACGAAAACAGAAACCGGTTATATAGTTTCCTGCCCGGAGCTCCCGAACCTCAAGTTATCAGGCAATACACTCAAAGAAACGGAGAGGCTCGTCAACGATACGGTTAGAAATTATCTTAGCAGGGCCGCCTTACTGACATTCGACAGAAGCGCCTTCATCAGGGTCAACAAGCTCTGGAAAGACGTGGTCGAGCCCGCAGTGGACGAGATGAAGAAGAAGGCCTCGAAGAGGGGCTGGTCTATAGACACGTACATAAACAAGCGCGGGTTCAATCAGATCAACAGGTTCAACAGGTCGTGCTCTATACGTACGGTCGGAGAGAATAAAGCGACCCGGAAGCTGACGATAGGGTGGCGCGCGGGGTCGAGCGCTTTTACATACGGGAACACGCTTACTATCACTGGCTGGAAGGACGTCCCCCATACGATGGTCAGCATCGACACTCTCGTGGAAGACATGTCCGAAAGGCTCTTCGTCTGATAACCTCGGAAAGGATCCCCGCCATTTGACCGGACACCCCCGCTTCGGCGCCCGTCATGGCGCCCGGCAGCATACCCCCTGTGTTTTTATGAGTATCCGTAGTGTATACTAATGGTTCACAAGTTATTGTGGGGGGAAGGTTCAACGGGTATCTTGCCTCCGCCACTGTAAGGCTTGATGAGACAAATCGATTTTTCACAAAGGAGTAACGAATGCAAGGCAAAAAGCTCTACATAGGGAACCTCACCTATAATACTACTGTCGAGGAAATAACCGAGCTCCTGTCCAAATACGGCACGGTCTCGGACGTCCGCGTAATAGGGGACAAGGGGTTCGGGTTCGCCGAGATGGGCACACAGCAGGAAGCGGAGAAGGCCAAGGACGCGCTTGACGGCTACGAGTTCAAGGGCCGCCCTCTCAAGGTAAACGAAGCGCGCAAGAACACCGGCAAACCCTCGGGCGGACGCGGCGGCGGTGGAGGCGGCGGGGGATATGGCGGTGGTGGCGGCGGATATGGCGGTGGAGGCGGCGGTGGAGGCGGCGGATACGGCAAGAAAAGGTAAGCCAGGCACCCCCGGATGAAATCATTCTTTTACGTCCCGCTTTCCTCCCTGATCACGGTCATTCCGGCCGGGGCTTGCGATCCGGGCGGCGGCGAGCGGCCACACGGGGGAGCGTGCTGAGCTTCGTGCCAGAGCGCTCCGGGCCCTTTTAAGCCTGCGCGCCTGTAACGCCGGCAGAAGATAGTCGGAGCCGCGTTTAACTTTTTTAAACGATGCTCATCGGCGTTCTCCGGCGTTCATTATGCATCACCCGAAATTTTTACCCTTATTTAAAAATCCATCCGGTATTATATTCTCTTTTTTGTGTTGATTTAAAAACTCACATACAGGAGAGAGGGCAGGCCATGGCAAAAATAGACGAGATAGCCCCGGACGTATACCGCATATCAATAACCTATAAGGAAATAGGGCTCCAGTTCAACCACTTCCTCGTCAAGGACGACGAGCCGCTGCTCTTTCATTCCGGGCTCAATTCCATGTTCGACGACCTGCGTGAAGGTGTGTCGAAGATAATAAAGCCCGGGAGCCTCCGCTGGGTCGGGTTCAGCCATTTCGAGTCGGACGAGTGCGGCTCTCTCAACAGGTGGCTCGAAATTGCGCCCCGCGCCGAGGCGGTCTGCTCCGAGCTGGGAGCACTCGTGAGCGTGAACGACTTCGCCAAACGCCCCGCGAAAGGAATGAAGGACGGCGAGACCCTTAAGACGGGGAGCAGGACGTTCAGGTTCTGCTCGACAGCCCACCTCCCGCACGGCTGGGACGCGGGGGTCTTATTCGAGGAGACGGGCGGGACGCTATTCTGCTCGGACCTCTTCACACACTTCGGCGAGGTGGAGCCGCTCACGGAGTCTGACGTCGTCGGGCGCGCAGAGGATTCGCTCCGCAATATGCAGTCGAGCCCCTTCGCCTACTACATACCCTACACCCCGCAGATGAACGGCATCTTCAAAAAGCTCGCCGCCCTCGATGCGAAGACCCTCGCCATAATGCACGGGTCTTCATTTACGGGCGACTGCGGCAAGGCGCTCCTCGACCTCTCCTCGGTGATAGAGGAGATACTCGGGTGATATCGGGACCGCAATCCCGTCCGCGTCCCGGATACCGAAGTCATACCGGAGGGGTTTTAATCGACCTTCTTCGGTCCCTCAAGTGAGATGAGTTGAAAATCTGTATCAGCGGGGAACGATCAGGAGCGTAAGCGCATAGCTTATTATCACGCTCACAGCGCCGAGCGCTATCCCCTTCAATATTTCCCTCGGGCCTGACTTCAAATAGCTGAGGGAATATATCATTACGCCCCACACCAGGAATGAAAAAACCGTGAAGGGCAGGGCCTTATAGTAAACGGATGTGAAGACTACGAGTATGAGCGCCCTCGCTATGTGGAGGTTCGAGCCCCTGACGGCTAACGATAACAAATAGAGCACGGGCAGGGCAATTGCGACGTGGGAAAGGAACGAGAGATAGCCGCCTATGGACGCCCTCACGAGGACGAGCGAATAAAAAGGCAGGCCGCCTAAGGCGATCAGGTCCCTCGCTATCTCCTCCTTCGCGTCCCCGGACAAGCGTATCGAATCTCTTATGTTCATCTTATGCCGCTCCTGTACGATTTCGAATATAGACATTATAAATTATGCGCAGAATCTGCGGCACACAATGTGTGCTGATATACGATCCTGCCGGCACTCTTCTGCCAGGCCGATACTCCCGTACGTCCGCGGCGACTCGCCGCCCCGTTCGTCCCGAGCTTTTATTATTCCCCTCCCCATCGTAGAGGGAGGGTTAAGGGTGGGGGTGTACCATAAATATCATTCTGTCATTGCGAGGGAGTGCATTATGCGACCGCGGCAATCCCGTCTTTTCATGTCACCCTGAACTACGATTATGAGTGAGCGAGGAATCGGACGCCATTGGCTGAATACTGCTACGCTTATATTCCCAGGTCGCTCATTCTAGAACCCAAAATATTCAGGGTCTTGTCTTTCCCTATCCTGAATATTAAACCTTGCCCGGCGGTGTTCCCGGTCTAATATTGTTATATAATGGATGCTGGAGGTGTCACATGGCTAGGGTTAAATACATCGAGGAAGAGACCACGGATAATCCCGTAGTAAAGGAAGCGTTCGAGAGGATGCGTCTCAAGAGGGGGAAGGTCACGAACATATACAAGGCGCTCGCCCACAAGCCGTCCATATTAGGCACGATAGGCCCGTTCGTCGCCGCCGTTCAGCAGCCGGACGAGCTAGATCCGAAGCTGAAGGAGCGCATAATACTCAGGGTATCG
>JAHKKQ010000047.1 GCA_020027805.1 Candidatus Dadabacteria bacterium | reverse complement strand
AAACGATTGCGGAATACCTCCGCGACTCGGGATATTACACCGCAGCGATAGGCGACAACTTTTATCTCCATCCCGAATTCAATATGGACCAGGGCTTCCTGGAATACAATTTTTACCCGAGACGGCAAATGGTAGTCGATTCGTTCGGGGCGACATTGGTAAAAAAAAGCTTCCCGCGCGCAATGAATCCATATGCATCGACGGGAGAGTTGACCGATCTGGCAATCGACTGGATCGGGAAGAACCGTGACTCCGATTTCTTTCTCTGGGTGCATTATTACGACCCGCATCTACCGTACACGCCGCCGATGGAATACGTCTCAAAAGACGCAGTGCCCGACGATTCCATCGGTTACAAACTTGAGAGCGCGTCCGCGATCAGGGACGGACATTTCGCCCCCAATGCCTCACAAAGGAAATGGATAAAGGAGCTCTATGACGCCGAGGTCAGGTACGTCGATTAGAACTTTGGCAGGTTGATAGAAGCGTTTAAAGAAGAAAGCCTCTATAAGAGCTCGCTGATAATACTCACGAGCGACCACGGCGAAGAGTTCTGGGAACACGACGGGTTCGAGCACGGCCATACTCTATATAACGAGCTCATTCACGTCCCGCTCATAGTCAAACTGCCCGGCAAGCATTCGGGACAGATAGTGGAAGAAGAGGTTACGACCCAGAGCCTGATGCCCACTGTCCTCCAGTTAACGCGGATCCCAAACGAAAACGAAGCCGCAACCGCAGAATCGCTGGCCCCGCTATTAACCGAAAGCCCTTCTTCTTTTGCCGAAGAGCCCTTAGTTAGCACGGGGCTTCTCTACTACGAAAACAGGGAAGGGGTAATATTTCAAGGCAGCAAATATATAGAGAGCCTCGTAACTGGACAGGGAGAGCTCTACGACCTGAAGACCGACCCGGGTGAGCAGAGCCCGCTCGAGCTATCCCGGAACAGATTGAAATCCGACCAGGCAAAAAACATAATATCTAACCACAATCGGGAATCGGCGATGCTGACCAAAGAGCTCGGCGTTTCAAACACCGAGAAGGCAGCCCTGGACAAAGAAAAGATAGAGAAGCTCAAGGCGCTTAATTACATCCAGTAGTTCTTTTGGGCAGGGTCTCCTTAAAAACCGGCCATGGTATGATGAGGAAATGACATCACAAAAAAAGTCCATTAGAATACCGAACTTAATGCCGAAGATTAACCTGAAAAAATTCTCCTTAATATTTGTTATTGTTTTCGCCCTCTGCGCCGCTTTTACCGACAGCGCACATGCTTATATAGGGCCCGGCGCGGGTTTCGCATTCCTCTCGTCATTTCTCATAATGATAGTAACGTTCGCCCTCGCGATATTTTATCTCCTTTCCTGGCCCTTCCGTTATGCGCTGAGGGCCCTCTGGCGAAGCGGATCGAGGACGAAGAGCAGCGTATCCCGCGTGATAATAATCGGGCTTGACGGAATGGACCCGAAGCTGGCGGAAGAATTCATGCAGAAGGGGAAGCTGCCTAACTTTACGGGGTTGAGGGAACAGGGGACTTTCACCTCTCTCGCCACCAGTTATCCGTCCATATCTCCTGTCGCCTGGTCGTCTTTCATGACAGGGGTCGACCCTTCCCACCACAACATATTCGATTTTATTACGAGAGACCCCTGCACGTATCAGCCTATGCTCACCTCGGCCGAAATAGGGAAAGCCTCGAGGGTACTCCCTATCGGGAAATATATGATCCCCCTCGGCAAACCCAGCATGAAGCTCCTTAGGAAGGGCCGCCCTTTCTGGAAGATACTCGGCGAGCACGGGGTATGGAGCTCGGTGCTGCGAGTCCCCATTACCTTCCCGCCTGAAACATTCAACGGTGTTTTGCTCTCGGGGATGTGTGTCCCGGATCTCAAGGGGTCACAGGGGACGTTCGCCCATTACACGACCGACGCCGCCAAAAACAAGGTGGAGACCGGAGGCGTGAGCAGGTTCGTGGAAATACAAAACGGGGTCATAAACACTTTATTGTACGGCCCGGATAACAGCCTCGTCAGAAACGGTGAAGAAATAACGATCCCCCTTAAAATAAAAATAGATAAAGGCGCGGGGAAAGCGGTCATCGATATATCCGGCCAGCGTTTCGAGCTTGCACCGAGGAAATACTCGCCCTGGATAAGGCTCGCCTTCCCGGCGGGTTTGGGTATTAAAGTCCACGGCATATGCCGCTTCTATATAAACACGCTCGACGATGGGTTCGATATGTACGTAACCCCGATCAACATCGACCCTGAAAACCCGGCTCTCCCGATATCCCACCCGTTCGTATACTCCATATACCTGGCCAAGCTCCAGGGCTCATTCGGCACCCTCGGGCTCGCGGAAGACACCTGGGCGCTCAACGAAGGTGTAATAGACGAAGACGCCTTTTTGGAGCAGGCCTACCTGCTTTACGAGGAGAGGGAAAAAATGTTTTTTAACGCTCTCGAAAAAACACCGAGAGGGCTCTGTACGTGCGTCTTCGATACGACCGACAGGGTCCAGCACATGTTCTTTCGCTGCCTCGACGACGACCACCCGGCGAATAAGGGAAAGGAGACCGAGAAATATAAAAACGTTATAGAAGACCTGTATATCAGAATGGACGGACTTATCGGGAAAGCCCTCGAATACACCGACGACAAGACCGTGTTGATGGTTATATCCGACCACGGATTCACCCAGTTCAAACGGGGAGTCAATCTGAACAGCTGGCTCTTTCAGAACGGGTATCTCAAACTCAAGGACGGCGGAAGCACGAGCGGCGACTGGTTTCAGGACGTGGATTGGGACGGGACGCAGGCATTTTCGCTCGGTCTCGCGGGCATATTCATCAACAGAAAGGGAAGGGAAATGAAGGGCATCGTCGAGGAAGGGGAAGGGGTCTCGCTCCTGAAGTCCGAGCTCATAAGAAAGCTCACCGGACTTACGGACAAACAGACGGGAGCCGTATCGATCCGGGAGGTCATAGACACGGACACGGCTTCAACCGGGCCCTACAAGCACGACGCCCCGGACCTGCTCGTGGGCTATAATGCGGGGTATAGAAGCTCCTGGACGTGCGCCGTGGGGCGCGTTACCGAACACGTGTTCGAGGATAACACGAAGCATTGGAGCGGCGACCACTGCGTCGACCCTAAAATAGTTCCGGGCGTCATTTTCTCAAACCGCAGAATCGTGAAGGAGAACCCCCGCCTGACCGATATGGCCCCGACAGTAATGAAGTTATTCGGCGTTGGGATTCCGGGCTATATGAAAGGAAAACCCCTCTTCGATGAAACACCCGGCGTTACCAAGGAAGCCGGGGGCGAATTCGGGGACGAGGAGAAGAAGAGCGCGAGAGCAGTATAATATCCCGGCAAAAAAAGAATGCACGATCATTTTTCAGAGAGAAATTGAGAGCAATAAAACGCAAATTCACACGACTGTAAAACATGATGCAGAGTTCTAAATTCGGCCTGAGAAGCGCAATTCTCTTTTCCGTATATATAGCGGTCATGCTCGTATCGGCAGGGTGCGGGCAAAATGAAGCCCCGTCTCACGCCGGGCCCGGAGGGACGGACAAGAAGATGATTATCATCGGGTTCGACGGTATGGATCCGAATATCCTGAAGAACCTCATGGCAGAAGGGAAACTCCCCAATTTCAAGAAGCTCAGCGAGTCAGGCGGCTTCAAGCCGCTCGCGACGAGCATCCCCCCTCAAAGCCCCGTCGCATGGTCAAACTTCATTACAGGCATGAACCCGGGCGGGCACGGCATATTCGATTTCATCCACAGAGACCCGGAAAGAATCTTCCCTTATCTTTCAACTTCCAGAAGCGAATCTGCTTCAAAAACCGTCAAAATCGGCAAATGGGTATTGCCGCTATCCCCGGGCAAGGTCTCTTTACTCCGCCAGGGTAAAGCGTTCTGGGAATATCTGTCGGAGAACGGGATTGAGACCACCATATTCAGGGTGCCCGCGAACTTTCCGACCACGGACGACAAGGCCCGTCAAATTTCGGGAATGGGAACGCCCGATATGCAGGGGACATACGGGACGTATTCCTATTATACGGACGAGGACACGGACAAGTTCGAGAATTTGTCGGGAGGCAAGGTCTTTCCGGTCGACGTTTTCAAGAACAGGGTGCGAGGCAGACTCCCCGGACCGATAAATACGTTTAGAAAAGGCACACCCGAAAGCAGGGCCGATTTCACCGTTTTTATAGACCCCGAAAATCCGGTAGCGAAGGTTTCCGTACAGGACAAGGAAATCATACTCAAGGAAGGCGAATGGAGCGACTGGATCAGGATAAATTACGAACTACTCCCCTATATGCAGAAGGCGGGCGGTATCGTGCGCTTTTACCTCAAAGAGGTGAGGCCGAATTTCAAGCTTTACGTCACTCCGGTAAACATAGACCCGTCCGATCCGGCCCTTCCGATCTCCACGCCGAAGGACTACTCGGGCAAGATAGCGGAGAGCGTGGGTCTATTCTATACGCAGGGAATACCCGAGGATTCAAAAGCATTGTCGGAGCTCGTGCTCGAAGACGGTGAGTTCCTCGACCAGACGAATATAGTATTCGGAGAAGAACAGGATATGCTCGGTTACGAGCTCGGGAGGTTCAGGTCAGGCCTGCTCTTCTTCTACATAGGCAGGGTCGACCAGCTCTCCCATATGTTCTGGCGCACGATGGACCCGAAACACCCGGCCTACGATTCGGGGAGCAAGCTCAAGCTCGTGATCGAAAATGCTTATATCGAAATGGACGGTGTGCTCGGACGCGTGCTCGACAGCATCAACGGCGATACAACCGTTATCGTCCTTTCCGACCACGGCTTCGCCCCGTTTTACAGGGCTTTTAATCTAAACACCTGGCTCAAGGACAACGGATACGCGCACCTGACCGGCGACTCGGAAGGCGAGTTCTTCCAGAACGTCGACTGGGACAGGACGCGCGCTTACGGGGTCGGATTCAACGGCCTATATCTGAATCTGAAGGGAAGAGAGTTCAAAGGGATTGTGGGACCCGGGGACAGAGAACAACTGCTCGACGAGATTTCCGAAAAGCTCCTCTCCATACGGGACCCTAAAAACGGCGAACAGATAATATCCAGGGTATATAAAGCGGAGGAGATCTACAGCGGCCCTTACCTGAAGGATGCACCCGATCTGATAGTGGGTTACAATAAGGGATACCGTGCTTCCTGGGAAACCGTGCTCGGCAGTTTTCCAAAGGAGATTTTGAGAGACAACAGGCAGAAGTGGAGCGGGGACCACCTTATGGAAGCAGCTCTCGTACCGGGAATCCTGCTCTCGAATAAGGAGATAAAGTCGGAGAACCCGGCCCTCTCGGACATGGCGCCGACGGTCCTCGAGGAATTCGGAATCCCGAAGCAGGAAGGGATGATCGGGGAGAGCATTTTTAAGGACGAGAAACCCGGGAATAAATAGCGTCAATATCAAGGAGGAACATTAATGTTCGGCGGCTCGAAGATAAAACTGGATAAGGACCTGCTCGAGAGATGCAAGCAATACGCTGAGGAAACGGGTTACACCTCTGTTGAAGAATTCATCGCGTACACGCTCGAAAGGGAAATAAAAAAAGGGCAGAAGCAATCCCCCGAAGACGAAGAAAAGGTAACCAAGAGGCTAAAGGGCCTCGGGTATATCGAATAGGCACGCAATCTGTTTCAGGGACATTCGGTGAAATCGCATCCGCCGGAATATGCGCAGAATTCACTGACTGCCGATCAGGTACGTAATGCAGAATTTCAACAGAGTGATAAGCGGTTTTTTTAACCTCGTCATCTCACCCTTCAAGACCATGGACCCCATATGGTCGCTCGCCCTCTTTTCGCTCATTATCGGAATAATAATGCTTATAATCTTCCGCTACACGTCCGACCAGCAGAAGATAAGGGAGACCAAGAGCAAGATCAGGGCGTATATATTCGAGCTCAGTCTCTTCAAGGACGAGATCGGCATAGTGCTCTCTGCCCAGAAAAATATTTTTAATTACAACCTCAAGTATATCAAATACGCGCTCAAACCCATGCTCTTCATGATGATTCCGCTCGTGCTGATACTGATCCAGCTCGAGAGCTGGTACGGTCACAGGCCGCTTAAGCCTGACGAATCCGCCATAGTCTCGCTCAAGCTCCGTGAAGGCGGCCATACGCTTTCGGACATAACGCTCAAAGCGGGGGAAGGGATTATTGTCGAGACGCCGCCTTTAAGGATTCCGGATCAAAACGAAATCGACTGGAGGATACGTGCGCGGGAAACCGGGGATCAAGACCTGACATTTAACATGCCGGGTGAGGAGATACGGCAGAAAGTCATAGTTTCCGAAAAGGGCCTCGTACAGGTCTCCCGATTGGCGTCCGCATCGGCGTCGGGTTTCACGGATACCCTGCTTAATCCCGCTCTGCGGCATCTGCCGGGAGACTCACAGGTGGAGCAGATAAAGATCAATTATCCCGCCAAGTCTATAGAAATTTATAAATGGCATGTCCACTGGCTGGTTATCGTGTTCGTGTTATCGATTGTCTTCGGATTCGCCCTTAAAGGACTGTTCAGGGTCGAGATATGAGAGCGGCGGCGAGGGAATTCGAGATCGGCATTCCGGTCACGAAGAATTTGGGGTAGTGTTATCCGCGCGCCATCTTCTCAAGACGTGAGGTTAAGGGTGATGCGCCTCTTCTCGACATCGGCGGCGGTTACTTTCACGCGCACCGTCTGGCCTACGTCAAACCACCGCTTTCTCCAGTTCGCAACACTGTCTCTGGGAACGAGGCCTTCCACGAAGACCTCCTTGACCTCGACAAACATACCGAAAGGCAGAACGCTGAGAACGACCCCCTCATACTCCTGACCGATATAGGACTTCATCAGATAAGCCCTCTCGAGGTTAATGGCTTCCCTCTCGATCTCGTCAGCCGTCCTCTCTTTCCTGGATAGTTGTTCAGACATCCAGTCGAGGGACTCCTTGTCATACGGTGTCGAACCGTGTTTCAGCAGTGAGTTGGTAATCCTGTGGACTATCAAATCAGGATAACGCCTGATAGGTGAGGTGAAATGTGAGTAGTGCTTTATCGCAAGCCCGAAATGGCCTTTTTCCTCGGTCGAATATATGGCCCGTTTTAAAGAGCGCAGTATGAGCATGTTGACGGCCATTTCTTCGGGCCTTCCCCTGCTCATGTTGATCACCCGCTGGAAATCCAGGGTGTCTAATTTCCCCGAGGCCGACAGGGAGTAGCCCAGTTTTTTTAACCCCTCCGAAAGCTCGAGTATGGATTCTTCATCAGGATTTTCGTGAATTCTGTATATGGACGGGACCTCGGCCTTACGCGTATATTCGGCTACCGCCGAATTCGCCGCTATCATGAACTCTTCGATCAGCCCGTGCGCCAGGTTCCTCTGCGTCCTCACGACGTCCACGGTCCTCCCGAGCTCGTCCCGTATAAGGTCAGGCTCCGGGATGTCGAAATTAAGCTCGCCCTTTTCGATCCTCCTCTCTCTTATATGCTGGTAAAGCTCGTTCATAATGAAGAGCTTCTCGGTTATGAGCCTCTCCTCGAGCGGCACCCTCTCCGAATCTCCGAGTCTCGCCGCGACCTTCGAGTACGTAAGCCGCGCCGCGCTCCTTATCACGCTGTTATAGACCTTGAAATCCACCATCAGGCCCTTGCGGTTGAATTCCATCTCGACCGTTTTCGTGAGCCTGTCCTTGTAAGGCACGAGGCTGCAGAGGTCGTTAGAAAGCCTTTCAGGCAGCATGGGTACGACCATGTGAGGCATATAGACGCTCGTCCCCCTGCCCAATGCCTCGTTATCTATCTCGCTCCCCACTCCCACGTAGTGAGAGACGTCCGCGATCGACACAAGCAGCTTGTAGCCGGAGTGAGTCTTCGTGATACCGACAGCGTCGTCGAAATCCTTGGCGTCGTCGTTATCGATTGTGAATATGACCTCTTCCCTGAGGTCGACCCTCTTCTTCAGCTCGCTTTCCGGTATTTCGTCCGGCACGTCGGCTAACTCCCTTATCGCTCCGGGCGGGAATTTTTCCTCAAGCTCGTATTCCACGAGCAAGCCCTTCTTCTCGACCTCGAGGTCCCCGGCTTTGCCGAGCACGTCAACGATACGGCCCTTTATCTTCCGGCTCGTCGAGACCCCTCCGCTTATCTCGAATACGACCAGGCTGTGGTTCCTCAAATCCTTTATCTCGCGGGCCTGAAGGTGGATGTGCGGTATCTTGTCGTCCTTCGGTATTATCTTTCCGGTGTTCCCCGTCCTGACGAACTTCCCGAGTATCCTGCCGCCTTTGACCATCCCCTTGATGAGGGCGGCCCTTACGGGCTCTTTCTTAACTTCGGCGGTTTCCTTTGGGGCGGAATGTATGTACCCGCCTTTCGTCCTGCCTATCTTCCCTTCCGTAACCATTTTCCCGAGAACCTTTTTAAGGAGCAGCCTCCCTTCCTTTGGCACGCCGAGTCGCCTGGAAAGCTCCTTGGTCCTCATAGGGCGGTGAGAGTTATTCTTTAAAAGCTTAAGAATTTCTTTCGGTTTTGGAATCCTCATTTCTAAATCTGTGGAAATTATAGGTCACCTTCGATGGGTAGTTTGTTATATTATCTATTAAGGACAAGCGGGGTCTCGTTCCGTTAAGAGAAAATAATATGTAGTAATGTTACATATATTATCGATTAAGTTCAAACCCGTACGTCAACCGCGCCTGCGAGGGATATTCCCGGAACCGGACCGCCGGGTGTTGAATATGAAGAGAAATTCAGATAATATTATGTCCGCCCCATAAATTTTACAATGATTAAGGAGTGTTGATACGAAATGCTTAGAAAGAATATACCCGGCGCAATACTGGTGCTTCTCATAGTCTTCTCATTTATCGGTGCGGGCTTCTATCTTGGAGTAAAGATTAACTGGCAGCCTTATTTTAAGATCCTTTCGATCGTAGCAGTGATCGCCTTCATAGTTTCGGCGATCATCAACACCGTTCCCGCGGGCAACAAGAATAAATAGGAGCGGCTCCCCCCCACCCCCATTAACTACTCTAACATCAGGGAGTAATAATAAGCTCGCTCTGCCTCCCGGCGGAAGGGACGTCCTCTTCGGGGTGATAACGCAATATATGTACGAGGTAGCCCTGGAGATTTGAGTCGTTCTCCATATAGAACTTCGCTTCTTTCAGAAAATCGTCCACGACACTCAATGCAAAATCTAAGGTGACTCCGTCCTCGGTAATATCGGGAGTGTCTTTAAATTCAGTCAAAGCTATCAGTAACCGTGTCGACAATTCATTGGCAAAGCTGTTTTCGCTCTGATGCTGGTATATGAGGCCTTTCTTCTCCGTATCGAGAGTGCTTTTCACGAGGGCGAGGGCCGAGACCACGTCGTCGTTCCTGAGCTTCTTGTTGGCGCGGAAGGCATCGGCAAATATCTTTTCGATCCTTGCGAAAACGCCCGGGTTCCGGTTATAGAGCTCCGCGCGCCGCACGTAGCTGACGGCGCCTTCTTTCCGGAGCCTCTGATGCATAACCTTAAGCTGCTGATGCTTCTGACCCTCAACAAAATAGATACAGTCGAGCGGGCATTTTATCTCGACGCCCCTCTTCTCACCGCAGCACACCGGGCAGATCGACGCCCTCAGCGCGGGACAATGCCTCTTCGCTTTGCTCTTGCCGCAGCTCGCGCACTTCATCGGACAAACCTATAGCGCTCTGGGAGTAACATTCTCTCTGACCCAATTGATAATTTCATCGGTCGAGACGCCCGGTTCGAAGAGAGCCTTGACACCCTTCGCCTTGAGATATTCGACATCTTCCTTTGGAATTATACCGCCCCCGAAAACCGTAACGCCGCCTATGCCCTTCTCCTTCAAAAGACGTACGACCTCGGGGAAAATATAATTATGAGCGCCCGACAATATGCTGAGCCCCACGGCGTCGACGTCTTCCTGGAGCGCCGTCTCGACTATCGCCTCAGGCGTATTATGGAGTCCCGTATAAATGACCTCGAACCCCGCGTCCCGGAGCGCCCGCGCGACTATCTTTACGCCCCTGTCGTGACCGTCCAAGCCCGCCTTACCTATTAGAATCCTTGCTCTCGAACCCTGACCCATATCGAACACCCCGTATAACGGTAATTTTAATTCTGTTCCATTTACCCGCCCGCTTTCTTAACGGTAATAGCTCACCCGCGTGCGCACCCCGTCGCCGGTTAAAAATATCCCGGGTCTCTGTAAACGCCGTACACTTCCCTGAATATATCGCATATTTCCCCGAGAGTCGCGTATTCCCTCACGGCATCGACGATCGAAGGCATCAGATTATCCCCGTTCCGGGCAGCCGTGACTATATCGCTCAGTTTCGCCCGGACCACTTTATTATTTCTCTTTCTCTTTAGCTCGCGCAGCTTTTCTATCTGACCCGTCTCGACCCTCTCCTCGATTTTAAGGGTCGGTATTGTGACTTCGTCACCCGCGTTGTATTTATTCACCCCTACGATCGTCTTGATTCCGGTATCGAGCTCCCGCTGATATTTATAAGCCGCGTCGGCGATCTCCTTCTGGGGATAGCCCGTTTCTATAGCCCTGAATATACCGCCCATTTCGTCTATCTTGTTTATGTAAGCGAACGCTTCCTTTTCTATCCTGTCCGTGAGTGATTCCATTACGTAGCTCCCGCCGAACGGGTCTATGGTATTCACTACCCCGCTCTCCTCGGCGATAATCTGCTGAGTCCTGAGCGCGACCGTGACCGACTCCTCCGTCGGCAGGGCGAGCGTCTCGTCCATCGAGTTCGTGTGGAGCGATTGGGTCCCGCCGAGCACGGCCGCGAGGGCCTGTATAGTCACCCTTGCGACGTTATTTATCGGCTGCTGCGCCGTGAGGCTTGCCCCCGCGGTCTGGGCGTGGGTCTTCAGCATCAGGGACTTCGGACTCTTTGCCCCGAAGCGCTCGCGCATGATCTTCGCCCACATCCTTCTTGCCGCCCTGTATTTGGCGATCTCCTCGAGAAAATCGTTATGCACGTTGAAGAAGAAAGAGAGACGGGGGGCGAAATCGTCCACGTCAAGCCCGCGCTTCACGCCCTCCTCCACGTACGCGATGCCGTCCGCGAGCGTGAACGCAAGCTCCTGGACGGCGGTCGAGCCCGCCTCGCGTATGTGGTAGCCGGAAACCGAAACCGGGTGCCACTGCGGGACCTCCCTCGCGCAGAACTCGATGATGTCGACCGTTATCTTTACGGACGGCTCGGGCGGCGAAATCCACTCCCTCTGCGCTATGAACTCCTTCAGCATATCGTTCTGGAGGGTGCCCCTCAGCTTCTGCCAGCTCACCCCTTTCTTGTCGGCCATGACGAGATACATCGCGAATATGATGCTCGCGCTGCAGTTGATGGTCATCGAGGTCGTCACTTTTTCGAGGTCTATGCCGTCGAAGAGGACCTCCATATCGGCGAGCGAGGATACGGACACGCCTTCCTTCCCGACCTCCCCCCTCGAGCGTTCGTGGTCGCTGTCGTAGCCCATGAGCGTAGGAATATCGAACGCGGTGCTGAGACCGGTCTGCCCGTGCTCCATCAGATACTTGAAGCGCTGGTTGGTGTCCTCAGGGGTCCCGAACCCAGCGAACTGGCGCATGGTCCAGAGACGGCCCCTGTACATGGTGCTGTGGATTCCGCGCGTATACGGGTATGAGCCGGGGAACCCCAGTTTGTCATCGTAATCAAAGCCGTTCAAGTCGAGAGGCGTAAGCAGGGGGGGTACTTCCATGCCTGAGATGGTGGTATAGTCGGCCTCCCTTTTCGAGGCGCTGCCGTAATCCTTTTCCCAATCGTCTCTTGCTTTCCTCAGCCGTTCAATCTCGTTTTCGTCAACTGACATCCGACCCTCCGACCCGCTGTACTTGATCAAATCCCGGAACCCGTGAAACACCCGGCACAACTTATTATAAATATTACCGAAAATTAAGCGTCTTGGAAAACAGTTATCAAATAAATAGTAAAAAAAGGCGGGGATTAAGTCAAATGGAATGGGGAATATTGAGAGATCAGAAAACAGTCCTCGAATAAACGGAACCTGTAGGAAAGAAACTTATCTTAGACAAATAAAAATCGTATTTGAGAGAATTATCCTGTATTTCTCACCAAAGTTTTGATATTGTATATTTACTCAGTCCTTCCCTTCCAGTCTTGTAATTTATTTCTAATCAACCTCCACTGACTGGGTAATGACTATAGAGACCTCAATCAATCCATCCTCATCCGAGATTAGTGGGCATATAGCAAAAAATTCAGGTGGAATCTGAAGCTGAATTCTGGCAATGATGATTTGAGTTCCACCCTGTCCATTAGATGCATTATATTGAACTATAAATTGCCCCGCATCTATACTCCCTAAGACCGGCACCTCCACAACATCAAAACCACCTTCGAATAGCCCCAACGCTGGATT
>JAHKKQ010000046.1 GCA_020027805.1 Candidatus Dadabacteria bacterium | reverse complement strand
CGACATGGAGGAAGCCGAGACTGTGCCGGTCGGTCTCCTGGGCATAGATTTCGAGCTCGACAAACAGAACAAGGCGTACCGTATAAAGAAGATTTACAGCGGCGGTGAATTCAACGCAGATATATATTCCCCTCTCGCGGAGCCGGGAATTAAGGCCCGGGAAGGGGATTATATACTGGCCGTGAACGGTCGAGCCCTCGATCCCGCCGAGGACCCCTGGGGGGCTTTTCAGGGATTGAACGGGAGTCCGGTGACCCTTACCGTGAACTCCGCGCCCGATATGAAAAACGCGAGGGAGGTTACTGTGAAGGTCATATCGAGGGGCGACGAGCAGAAGCTCAGATATCTCGACCGCATCGCGGAGAATAAGAAGAAGGTGGATATTGCCACGGGCGGGAAGGTAGGATATGTCTACGTCCCGGACACAGGTTATTTGGGCCAGAACGAGCTCGTGCGCCAGTTCACCCCTCAGACGGAGAAGGAGGGGATGATAATTGACGAGAGGTTCAACGGAGGGGGGCAGGTGCCCGACCGCTTCATCGAGCTTCTAAACAGGCCTCTTCTCAATTACTGGGCGGTGCGCGATTTTAAGGATTCGAAAACCCCGGAGGTCTCGAATAGCGGGCCCAAGGTGATGATGATAAACGGTTGGTCGGGCTCCGGAGGGGACGCCTTTCCCTATTACTTCAGAAATGCCGGGCTCGGTCCGATCGTCGGGACGAGGACGCTCGGCGGGCTGATAGGCATAAGCGGAAACCCGGGTCTCATAGACGGCGGGTACATCACTGCGCCGGGATATGCCTTCTGGAACTCCCACGGGAAGTGGGAGGTCGAGGGGCACGGAGTCGACCCGGATCACAAGGTCGAGGACCTGCCGCCTAATATCAATGGTTCAAAAGACCCCCAGCTCGACAAGGCTATAGAGGTAATTACAGATCTGCTAAAAAAGAATCCTCCCATAAAGCCCGAGCGGCCCAAGTACGAGGACAGGTCAGGGGCGGGATAAGGAGACCGTGAAGAAGACAATCGGTTTGATTACCCTGCTCGCCGCACTCCCCGGGCTCGCCGGCATCTACCTGCTGTGGAAATTAGGGGGCCTTCCGCCGGGAGCGGTGTTCATAGTATAGTAGTGAACGCGATCGTGTTCAGGGGTGTATGCGGGACTGCGGGAGGGGTCCTGCTCATGACGGGCAGGAGGCGGGGGAGTTACCTCGCCCTTGTGTCGTGGCTTTATCTCATCGCCGCCTCCCTGCTTACGCTGATAAGCCTTCATAATAAGGGCCTTCAACTAGCTTCTGCGTTTCTGAGCGGGAATTTCGCTTCTTTCGGAAAGCCGCTCGCATGGTCTCTCGCATAGCTGGCTCTCGGGATTCCGATCGTTTACCTGCTTATAAAAGACCTCAACCGTGCGGGAAGGTCTGTTACAAGCCCCGTCGGCTCCTGGCCCGGTCCTTATTTGTTTCTATATGAAAATATCCCCAATCCCTTCCTCCGGTCTCAGCGTATAAAGTAAAAGCCAGGCATAGCTTTTTTACCCGCTTGATAGAGCGTATACTTTTTACATGCAGACCGTCAGTTTTTCACGGAGACGAATACTATGGAAATGACCGACAAGAAATACGAGAAGGCCACCTTTTCGGGGGGCTGCTTCTGGTGCATGCAGCCGCCTTTCGACAATTTTGAGGGTGTTATATTCACCACCGTCGGCTATACGGGCGGAAAGGAGAAGAACCCCAATTACCACGAGGTCTGCTATGGCATGACGGAACACCTGGAATCGATAGAGGTCGTCTACGACCCGGAGCGGGTCTCCTACGAGAGCCTCCTCGACGTGTTCTGGCTGAACATCGACCCGACCGATGACGGCGGGCAGTTCGTCGACAGGGGCAGGCACTATAAGACCGCTATTTTTTATCATAACGAGGGGCAGAGGAAGACAGCCGAGGAGTCGAAGAGGAAGCTCGGAGAGTCGGGGAGATATAAGGCCCCTATCGTGACAGAGATCAGGCCGGCTATGGAATTCTACCCCGCCGAGGAGTACCATCAAAAATATTATGAGAAAAACCCCATCGGTTACTCACACTACAAGGTCGGCTCCGGCAGGGAGAGGTATATACAGCATATGAAAAATATGAAATAAATTTACGCCATCCGCCCGTTCCGGGAAAGGTGCGAAGAAAGCGCAATCACACAAAGGAGGATTTGCGAAATGGCAGACGATAAGAGATGGTTCGAGAAGAACGCCCCCAAGATGGCCGAGGGGTGGTGGAGTTTCTATAACGCGGTCGAGGGGGAGACCGTGCTCGACAAGAAGACCAAGGCCCTGATAGCGGTGTCGGTGGCGGTGCACGGGAGGTGTCCCCACTGCACGGAGTCCCGGATAAAGAAGGCGCTCTCGCTCGGCATTACCAAGCAGGAGATAAGCGAAGCTATAATGGAGACTGCTCTCCTATCCTCGGGAACGGAGATATTCTGGGCTAAGGACGTTTACGATAAGTATCTGGGGTAGGGGCTGCCCTGACGGCAGGGCGTTTACCCCGAATTAATATTGACTTCAGGGTTTTGAGAAGACACATGGGCTCTGCCTTGTTGTTTTCCCCGGCATGGGTATAATCATTTTTCCTCTGTCGGGGTGTAGCGCAGTCTGGTAGCGCGCGGCGCTTGGGACGCCGAGGTCGGAGGTTCGATCCCTCTCACCCCGACCATATCGCTCGACGTATACATCACGCGTAAATACGCTCCTCTGCAAGCCCCGCATAGCTTCAATTTCCCTTGACAACCGAAAGCGGTTTGCTTTATATTGGGGAAGTGGCACATCGTATCGTACGAACGGTCCGGCTTACGGGGTCGAGGCCCATAAGGCTTTTTCAGAAGCTATGACATGACCATCAGAGCCGCATCCATCGTAATATCGCTTGTTTCTCCCGTTATTTTCCTGTTCGGCTGCACGTCCACGAAATACGTCTCTATAGAGAACCCCTCGGAGAGGATAATCAGCGGCTGTATATCGATGCTCCCGCCCGCGGAAGGGGAGTGGTACGTTGATAAACACTGGACCGAGATACTCTACGGCCCCGATCCATGCGAGGACAGGCTCAGGCTCGCGAGCGGAGACGAGGAGGATTTATACTTTATTTACATCACGACCGGTTTGAGGAAATGGAGCGATAAGCTAGACAACGAATATCTACGCAACTGGGTAAAGAATTACCATGACAGGGAGTTAATAAATAATAAGGACCTCGGGGTTGAGGTCGTAAATTATGAAACGGTTACGTGTAAAGGTATCGAAGGTATCTGCGCCGAGGCCAGTTATAATTTCATATCATCCAAACGGCTCCAGTTCAAGGCGGGCGGCCCTACTACGACGTTCCGTGATAAAGAGCTCAGGCCGAGCGATAAATATTTCTATGAAGTGGTCGAATTTTACGTGTTCGCGGGTCCATATGACAAACTCGAGAAGGACAGGAACGCCTTCTATTACGAAGTAATGTTCCTTCATGTTTCTGTCGATGAGAAAAAAGATCCCGAATTGAGAGAAAAAGCCTATAAGGTGGTCGAGAATATAGAATTTAACAAGGATTGGGATACGGAGGCGAGCCCGTAAGGGAGTTCGAAAGGTCGATTATATCCTCCGGTCCGAATCGTTAGCCTGAATCCTGCCATATCAATAAACAGACAGGTAATTGCTTATCCTTCTTCTGTAAGTTTTTCGGACAGACGACACGGACTCGCATTATAAATAACCAAGTAATAATAATAAGTTGCATTCATTTATCCTGTGGTACGATGATTGCACCTATTATTGATATACGGAGGTTTGATAACATGCTTCGGCTCGGATAAAGACGATGACCATTAAAATCAGGGACGATATTGACGGCGAAGCGGACATGCCGAACGCACTTTCGGGCATGGACAAGATGGTGCATTCCACGATAAGCCGGTTTACGCTCGGCATATCGCCTGCGGCGATCATGCTCGCCTACCTCGACTGGCTCGTGCATCTGGGCATTTCGCCTGCGAAGCAGCTCGAGCTCGTGCAGAAAGCGCTCAGGAAGGCCGTGAGGTTCTATGTTTACGCCTTCAGGTGCGTTGCTAAGTCAGGAACGGAGCCCTGTATAGAACCCCTGCCCCAGGATAAGCGGTTCGGCGCCGAGGAGTGGCAGCACGTGCCGTTTAATCTGATGTATCAGTCTTTCCTCCTGACCCAGCAATGGTTCCATAACGCGACTACGGGGGTTGACGGGGTAAACCGTCACCATGAAGACGTCGTCTCGTTCGTCACCCGCCAGATACTCGATATATTTGCGCCATCGAATTTTATACAGACGAACCCGGAGATACTCAGGAAGACGATCGAGTCCGGGGGGAATAACCTCTTTCGAGGGTGGCTCAACCTGCTTGAGGACTGGGAGCGGTCCGTAATCGGCAAAAAACCGGTCGGGACGGAAAAATTCGAGGTCGGGAAAACGGTTGCCGTCACACCCGGCAAGGTGGTTTTCAGGAATCGTCTGATCGAGCTTATACAGTATGAGCCCTCTACCGTAGACGTATACGCGGAGCCTGTCCTTATCGTCCCGGCCTGGATTATGAAATATTATATTCTCGACCTCTCTCCGCATAATTCTCTCGTCAAATACCTCGTCGATAAAGGACACACGGTCTTCGTGATTTCGTGGAAAAACCCGGGGCCCGAAGACAGGGAAACCGGTATGGGGGATTATCTGGAGCTCGGGATAATGGAGGCGCTCAGGGCAATCAACGCTATTATCCCCCGGAGACATGTGCACGCCCTCGGTTATTGTCTCGGCGGCACGCTGCTCGCAGCCGCCTCAGCAGCGATGGCCCGGGACGGTGACGGACGTCTAGGGAGCATTACGCTGCTCGCCGCCCAGACCGACTTCCATGAGGCGGGGGAGCTGATGCTTTTCATCGACGAGAGCCAGCTCGCTTTTCTCGAGGATATGATGTGGGACCAGGGCTACCTGGACACGAAGCAGATGGCGGGGGCGTTTCAGATGCTCCGGTCAAACGACCTCATCTGGTCGCGCATGGTGCATGACTATCTCCTGGGGGAGCGCGAGCCGATGTTCGACCTGTTGGCCTGGAATGCTGACGCGACGAGGATGCCGTACCGTATGCACTCGGAGTATCTCACGAGCCTGTTCCACAACAACGACCTTGCCGAAGGGCGGTACCTTGTAAAAGACAGGCCTGTTTCGCTCACGGATATAAGGGTTCCGATGTTCGTGGTATCGACCGAGAGGGATCACGTGGCTCCGTGGCGTTCTGTTTACAAGATAAACCTCCTCGCGGACACCGAGGTGACGTTCGTGCTCACGAGCGGCGGACATAACGCGGGCATAGTGAGCGAGCCTGGACACCCCGGCAGGAGCTACCGCCTGGGGACGAGGAAAGAGAGTGACACGTATATCGACCCCGGGAGCTGGATCTCGAGGACGCCCGAGAAGGAAGGCTCCTGGTGGGAGGCGTGGGGAGCATGGCTGAGGAAGCGCTCGGGAAATAGAACCAGTCCGCCTTCTATGGGCGCTGCGAGAAAGGGTTATGCGCCTTTGGGGGACGCGCCCGGTCGTTATGTGATTCAGGAATAGCCGGAGTATAGCATGCGGTGGTTGTACTTGTGCTCCCGGTAACTACAATATACAAGAGGTGAATATATGAAGATCGAGCTCATTGGAAAGGGGATCGGAATATCGGAAGACATAAGGAGCATCACGGAACACGGGCTCTCGAAACTGGAACGGCATTTGAAAGAGATGGGAGAGGGGGAGGTCGAGGCGGTGGTAACTTTCACGGTGGAGAAGCACAGGGAGAGGCACAGGGTCGACATAGACCTCTACCTCAAGACCCCGGGCGGCGGGGCGCTCCACGCATGGGAAGAGTCGAACGATACCTTCATGTCGCTCGAATTCACACTCGACGATATCGACAAGCAGCTGAACCGGCTCAAGGAAAGGCGGATCGAGATAAGGAAGGACATTGCGCGGGAGAAGGCGAAGAGGAGGAACGAAGAACCCCCGGTCCGCGAGGCGGGGCTGGTATCGGAGGAAAAGCTATCTATAGAGAAACCGCTTACGGCTGAGGAAGCGCTGATGGTGCTCCAGGACGAGGACAGGTTCTTTCTCGTCTTCAGGAACGTGGACACGGGCGACCTGAACGTAATCTACAGAAAGAAGTCGGGGAAATACGGGCTTATAACGCCTTAGATTCGATCTTGTGTAAAACAGGGTGCAAAATTTTTTAAAGAGAAGAGGCCGCAGTGAGTGACAGGATAGAAGTCAGGAAAATACACGACTACCTCTGGGAGATCCCGCGGACAGGAGGGATGCTCGTCCCGGGAAGGGTCTATACGACCGAAAAGATGCTCGAGGCCATAAGAGAGGAAAAGGCCCTCGAGCAGGTGATGAACGTCGCCTATCTCCCCGGCATCCAGAAATACTCCATAGCCATGCCCGACATACACTGGGGGTACGGGTTCCCTATCGGGGGTGTCGCCGCGTTCGATGCCGAGGATGGTGTCATATCGCCCGGAGGGGTGGGTTACGACATTAACTGCGGCGTGAGGCTAATGAGGACCGACCTCACTGAAGAGGAAGTGAGACCTTCGCTAAGGGACCTCGTCACCGATATATTCAGGCGCGTCCCCTGCGGGTTAGGCGAAGGGGGGAAGATCAAGCTCTCTCAGGAGGATTATAAACAGATAATATCGAAGGGCATCAAATGGGCGATAGATAAAGGGTACGGCGAGAAGGAGGACGCTCAGAGGGTAGAGGATTACGGCACATTCGCCGGGGGGGACCCGGCCGCCGTGAGCGAGAGGGCTTACGAGAGGGGAAAGGACGAGATCGGCACGCTCGGCTCGGGAAACCACTTTCTCGAGATCGACATCGTCGACGAGGTGTTTAACCCGTCGGTCGCCAACTCCTTCGGCCTTTTCAAAGGTCAGGTGTGCGTGCTCATCCACTGCGGCTCGAGGGGTTTCGGCCATCAGATCTGCACCGATTACATAGACGTCATGCTTTCCTATATGAGGAAGAAGGGCCTCGAGCTCCCGGACAAGCAGCTCGCCTGCGCTCATATCAGATCCGAAGAGGGGAGGAGGTACCTCTCGGCGTTCGCGGCTGCCGTGAATTACGCCTGGGTGAACAGGCAGGTGATAATGTCCTTCGTCAGGGATTCTTTCTATTCCGTATTCCGTATCGGTCCCGGGGATCTCGGCGGCAGTCTCGTTTACGACGTGAGTCACAACATAGCCAAATTCGAGACGCACAAGGTGAACGGGGAAATGAAGAAGGTGTGCGTCCACAGGAAGGGCGCGACCAGGGCATTCCCCAAGGGGCATCCCCTGATACCCGACATATACAAGCACGTCGGTCACCCGGTGCTGATCCCGGGGGATATGGGCAGGGCGTCCTATGTGCTCGTAGGGACCGAGGCGGCGCTCGACGAAACGTTCGGCTCCAGCTGTCACGGGGCAGGGCGCATGATGTCACGGACGAAGGCGCTTAAGCTGGGCAGGGGGAGGGACATTATTTCCGAGCTCGGCGAGAAGGGGATAATAGTAATGGCTAAAGGCAGAAAAACCGTATACGAAGAGATGCCCGAGGCGTATAAGCTTATAGACGACGTCGTCGACGTGGTCCACAACGCCGGTATTGCGAATAAGGTCGCGCGCCTGAGACCTATCGGCGTAGTAAAAGGGTGAAAGCTATTACCCGCGGCTGCCCGAATAGCGGGGGATTTCGGATTAATAACGTAGTCTTGGGTTCGGCGCTTTCTCTTATGTTATGTATTCACTCCCCCAATCCCCTTCCCTCGGCCTCCCTGTCGCCGAGAGGCATCTGTTCCTCTACCGGCGCCTGTTCTTCGAGGGGATATTCCTCACCTTCCGGAGCGTCGGGGAGTACCTCGGAAGCCTGCCCGGCCGTCTCCGAGTCAGCGCCCACTTCCTCGGAGGCCTGGTCGTCTGTCTCTGAGTCTTCATCGAGCGGCTCTGTGGGGGCTATGTCGTCGCCGACCTCTTCTGAAGCCTGGTCGTCCGTTTCGGATACCTCGTCGAGCTGCTCGGTCGGTACCCCTACAGGCTGCTCGGATATATCGCCCACCGGTTCCGATACCTGGTCGAGCTCTTCTGTCTCGGGGTCTATCTGGAACATAATCCCGCCACCGTGGGTTTCAGGCGCGAATTCCCCGGCCAGGGCGCAGTCGATCGAACAGGTTATCCCGGCGCCGATTACGAAAATCGACAGATAACCCCCGGCCGTTCTCAATAACGCTTTCATTTAACGTCTCCTTTCCGTATCTTCTTAACGATTCCTTAACATTGTTCCGTATAATTCTAATAATAGTGCTTATATGCGGGTTCGGCAACGTATCACCGGGTTTGACGGCGGCCCGGGTTTCCGATAGCATGAATCCGGTCCCGCCCGGCCTGCGGATGCCGGCCTGCGGATAAAGGATGGGATTTGAAATAACGGGTGTATTTTTATATAATAATTGACGCACCGAATCCAACCTGCCGAAGTGATACTAAACCGTGTTTGTATGTAAATTAAATCATACTCACCGCCCCGAAATAAATAAAAAGGGGAGGGTTGTAATCGGTCCATGTAGGCTTCCCGGAAACCGTTTGGAAACCCTATTCCCGGATGACCGGCCTAAGGGAAGATACGGAGGAGCAGCTTCATGAAAAAGATTATGGGCAGCAGAGTGGAAAAGATTGAATCCCCGTATGAGGGGATCAGCCTCAAGGATTATTATATCGAGAAGCGGCGCCTCCAGCTCGAGCTGCTCCTGATGCAGCAGAGCATAGTAAAGAACGGGGAGAGGTGGTGTGTATGCTTCGACGGCCGCGACGCCGCGGGCAAGGGCTCGACAATACTCAGGTTTACACAGAACCTCATGCCGAAGTACTATCACATTGTGGACCTGGGGGTGCCGACGCCTAAAGAGTCCAAATACTGGTTCCACAGGTACGAGCAGCACCTGCCGGAACCGGGCGAGGTGGTGTTCTTCGACCGCTCGTGGTATAACCGCGCCCTCATAGAGCCGACGATGGGCTACTGCACGCAGAAGCAGTACGAGTATTTCATAGGCAAGGTGCTCGACTGGGAGCACGAGCTCATAGACGGGGGCCTCAAGCTTGTGAAGTTTTACCTGTCCGTTGATCCCGAACACCAGCTCTACCGTTTCCAGGAGCGCCTGACCGATCCCCTCAAATTTTGGAAATTCTCGGAAAACGATTACAATGCTCGTAAGAAATGGGAGACTTTCACGAAGTACAAGGAACAGATGTTCGCCCATACGGCGTCCGAAAAGTCGCCGTGGGTGCTCATAAACTCGAATTCGAGGAAAACGTCAAGACTCACGTGCATGCTCTACACGGTGAGACTCTACGGGAACAAGAAATTCGTGCCCCTCACCGGCGAGGACGTGACGGAGACGCATACTATAGAGATAAACGGAGTTGCGTTTGACGGACTCAATAAATTACAATACTCGGTACTGAAAGAACTGGCCGACGAGCAGAAGCTCCATGTTCAGGACGTACTGACAGGACCCCAAAATGGATGAAGATATCACATTAGCCAATACGTTAAACCTGCCTCGTGTCAGGTCTGCGGGAGGGCTCGTTTATAACGACAACTACCACATCCTCCTCATATTCAAGCGCGGGAAGTGGGACCTGCCCAAGGGCAGGTTCGAGATGGGCTCCGACCCTCTCGAGACCGCGCTCAGGGAGATAAGCGAAGAGACAGGGCTCGATAAGGACAAGCTCACTATTCAGGGGAAGCTCGTGTCCACGTGGCATACCACGAGGCACGAGAAAACAAAGTATCTGAAGAAGACCCACTGGTATCTGGTCCATTGTCACGGCGAGGATTCGGACGTTGCCCCCCAGTTCAGGGAGGGGATTATAGAATGCCGCTGGGTGCATCTTCCCGACCTCGACAAGTACCGGTCGCTGCTGCTTCCGAGGATCGAGTACGTAATAGATTTCTGGCTGCAGAACCTGGCCTACGCCCCGAGGTTTTAGGAAACACGCGGGACCGGAAACGGCGTTTGGAGTTAGCGAATGAACTTGTTTTGAAGGAAAATTTCCTGTGAGGGCGAACAGGCTGCGCTAATTTAAAAAGGCATTACTCTTTGATAAGCTTGTTGATCTTATCTTTGTAAATGTTTTTGACGACCTCCACCGAGTCGTCGACTATCTCGACCCCCATTCTTCCGGATAAGCTCCCCACTAGCCTGGTGCACCATTTGACGACGCCTTCTACCCGTATTTCCTCGCTGTCTTTTCCAGGATCGCTCTCGTCCTGGAAGCTTATTACTATCCCGGTTCCGGAGGGGAATATATTCCGGGCCTCTATCTCGAGACCGCGCTCGGATATATTCACGGCGTACCCCATGTATGTCGGGTTCTCTTTCCCCAGCCTTATCCTCTTCCTGTTGGGAAGTCTCCTGGATTTTCTTTTTTCACCCATAATAATGCCTCTGCCAATTATAACCCCGTTTTTGCCAGTTAATTAGCTGGAGGGAAAGTCCGAACAATCCTGAAGAGCCACGATTTACACATCATTCCAATATAGTTAATATTCATGGAGGTAAAAGGACTCCCGGCTGCGGCATCACCGGTATCTGATATGAATCGTTATGGCTCTATAATTTATAAGGCGGGGGTCTTCGTATCCTTATTCGTCATTCTGGCCGTCCACTCCCGACCCTGCCCTGCCGTTGAAAATCATGACTGGAGGGGCGATTGGGGTCTCCGGGAGGATTTCGATATAGCCATAGACACCGAGGGGTACCATTTCCCCGTCTCTATCGCTTTCGTCCCCGATCCGGGGAGCGGCCCCAGGGACCCCCTATACTTCGTAACCGAGCTCAGGGGAAAGGTTAAGGTCGTCACGAACGACAGGAGCGTCTACACGTTCGCCGAAGACATCTTCCGATTTAAGCCCGTGCAGGAGCTGCCTTCCCAGTCCGGGGAAGGCGGGCTCACCGGTATCTGCCTCGACCCCGTTCACGGATATGTTTTTATTACATTCGCTTATGAGGACGACAATAAAGTCCTCAGGAACAATGTAGTGAGGTTCCAATCAGAACCGGGAACGTTTTCTCTGGAGCCGCGTTCCATGCTCGCGTTTACGGATATCTTTTATGGATCCGTAACCGGGGTGTCCCATCAGATAGGGCCGTGTCAGGTCTATAACGATACCCTCTATGTCGGGGTGGGTGACGGATATACTGTGATCAACGACGAACAGGACCGAAACAATACGAGCCGGAGCATCGACTCCGTGCTCGGAAAGATACTCCGCATGACCCTCGACGGGAAGCCCCTCGAATCGAACCCCTATTACGTGGACGGTGACATGAAGAAAGCGAGGAATTACGTTTGGACAAAGGGGCTCAGGAACCCATTCGGGCTCAAGGTGGTGAACGGGCGTGTGTTCGTTGCCGACAACGGCCCGTCTGTGGACAGGTTCACGGAGGTTCGGGAAGGTGAGGACTACCTCTGGGACGGGACCAACTGGAGTATCGGGGCTAATTCGGTGCAGGTCTTTTCCCCCGCGACCGGAGTGACGCAGCTCGACTACATTCCGGAAGACGGGATGATTTTCCCGGAGGAATACAGGGGGAGGTTCTATCTTGCGTTATGCGGCTTCCCGAACACGCAAGTTATAAGGGATGCCGACAGGGGCATAGTCGGCCTCCGGTACGGATTCGGGGATAATGAAATGCTCAGCCCGCCGGATTACCTGTTAAAGTACAGGGGCGAGGGGCTGCAGATGATCGTCGGCCTCGCCGCGGGCCCGGACGGTCTCTACTTCCTTCCGCTTTACCCCGATGCCGAGGGGAGGAGCTACGTCCTCAAAATCGGCTATGAGAAGGGCCGCCGCCACCCTTATGGTCTCGAGAATTTCAGGGACGCCTTCGGATTTATGAAGGGCCGCGGCTGTTTCACATGCCATACGTTCGAGGGGCACGGGCTCGGGGGAGACGGCCCGAGTCTCGATAAAGCGTCCTTGATCGCAGTGATAGAAAATAGGATAACGTCGCCGGAATATTCCGGCTCGGTGAGCGAGCTTGACAAGATCGACCGGGAACCGTTCAGCATCTACAGGGAGGCGAGGAGGGAGGTGCTGGAAACACAGGGGCTCGATAAGGTCAGGACATGGATCAAGTACCGTATCATGGAGCCAAGGTTCGACAGTCCCCAGGCCCGGATGCCGAAGCTCAAGTACAGGTACCTCGTATATTCCTTCGGGCTCGGTTTTTTGTTGTCGTTCCTCCTTGTGGGCTGTTATTCGGTGTTTCGCAAAAAGGTGCGCCGTTGATCCTTCGATATCCTGTATTCAGCATCTACGCGGGCATGGGAATCTCGATTTTACGGGATTACGGGTATAATGCGGCTGTATTGGTTTCTCTCGCCCCTATTAAGGTAATAGACGTTTAAACGACGATGACAGGTGAGCGCTTCATGTTTCTCAGGGCCGGAGTTTTCATTTTCTTACTTTTGTTATTACAGTTTTGTCCTTCATCCTTATGGGCCGCTGAAAATAACGACTGGAGGAGCGACTGGTCTCTCGAAGAGGGTTTCGACATAAACGTCGATACCGAAGGGTACCATTTCCCCTCAGCGATAGCGTTCGTCTCCGATCCGGGGAAAGGACCCAAGGACCCGCTCTATTTCGTTCTCGAGCTGAGAGGCAAGATAAAGGTAGTCACGAACGACAGGAGTGTATATAAGTTCGCCGAAGATTTCTTCAAATTCACGCCTTCAAAGGAGCTTCCTGCGTTTTCCGGCGAGAACGGCCTTGCGGGCATCTGCCTCGACCCTGAAAAGGGCTACGTCTTCGTTACTTTCGTCTATCAGGACGAGAATAATATTCTGCGGAATAATATCGCGAGGTTCGACTCCACTCCCGGCACATTTTCCCTGAAACCGCTCTCTATGACCGCGTTCACCGATATATTTTCCAGGGAGGGCTCAAGCCCCTCCCACCAGATAGGGCCCTGTCAGGTTTCAGGCGGTACTCTCTTTGTCGGGGTCGGCGACGGATTCGATATCAGATATATCCGGGAACACGATTACAGCAGGAGTCAGGATAAAAATTCTCTCCTCGGCAAAATTCTCCGCATGACCCTCGACGGAAAACCCGTAAGCTCGAACCCCTATTACGTCGACAGCGATATAACGAAAGCGCGGAACTATGTGTGGGCGGTCGGATTCAGGAACCCCTTCGGGCTCAAGATAGTCGACGGGCGCGTGTTCGTTACGGACAACGGCCTTTCCGTGGACAGGTTCGTCGAAGTGCATAAAGGGAGGAACTACCTCTGGGACGGTACGGATACGAGTATAGGTACGAATGCGGATGTCGTTTTCGTGCCGGCTACAGGTGTGACACAGCTCGATTTTTACCCGGAAGACCTGAATATCTTCCCCGAAAGGTACAGGGGGAAGTTTTACCAGGCCCTCTGCGGCAACCCCAATGACGGGCCGATATTGAACAATGGACGGAGTGTGGACGTGCTGGATTTCAGTTTCGAGCGAAACGATCTTATCAGCCCGCCTTCTAGGTTTCTCAGGTACAGGGGGTCGGGCCCGCAATCGCTAGTGGCGCTCGCAATCGGACCGGACGGGCTATACTTCGTTCCGATTATGCCGATTTCTGACGGCAGGAGCGTCGTGTTCAAGGTGTCCTATGACCCGGAAACCAAACACCGTTATACCTTGGCCAACGACAAGACTGCTCCGATACTCCTCGAAGAGTTCGGCTGCTTCGGCTGCCATACCTATGATGAGATAGGCTGGGGCACGATAGGCCCGAAGCTCGATACCGATGAGCTCGTCCCGAGGGTCAGCGAAAGACTGGGATCCGGAATGTACGAAGACCGTGTGAGGGAGATTGACAAGCTCGATTCCGAGCCTTATAAGAGCTACAGGGAAGAAAGGGCCGAAGTTATACAAAAAGACGGCATCGAGAAGTTGAGGGCGTGGGTGAAGTACCACATCATGGAGCCCAAGTTCGATAACCCTGATTCGGGAATGCCGAATCTCGGCGTAAGCGAAGAGGAAGCGGAGGTGATTACCTTACACCTTGTTCCCGAAGCGCCCGACCTGGGGAGGCGCGTATATAACGAGTTCAATAAAATGATTCCGATACTCAGGTATCGTTATCTGGTCTATTCTTTTCTCCTAGGGTTTGCCATAGCCCTTGTAATCGCGGGCGGCTACACCCTAATCAAAAGGCAGAAATAGGTCCCCTGTTCAAATATCGCTGCATATACTATATAAATAAGATTATAGCGGTCTCGTGGCGTCCTCACACGCCTTTACTAATATAGGTTTACAAAATATCATCATGCGGGCGGACCCGGAGTTGCTTAATCCGGCATAACTCCGCATTTGGCGATATTATGAGAAAGAAATATTTGCTCTCCATAGTGATGTGGGGTTGTTTGATTTTCTATACCGCCTCTACTTCAGGTCAGGAGGAAAGCCCCGGCCTCTCTAACCCGGAGACCCTCGACCCGGTCGTCGTAACCGGGACTGCGTACCCGGCGGAGCTCAGCAAGAGCACGGGGAGCGTCACGGTCATAACCGGGGAGGAGATCGAGGCGAGTCATGCGGTGAGCGTGGGAGAGCTTCTGGAACAGGTCCCCGGACTATACGTCGATCAGCCCGCGTCCCGGGGAGGGGTGACTTCGGTATATATAAGAGGCGGAGATCCCAACTTCACGCTCGTCCTCATTGACGGGGTGAAGGTGAACGACCCCACGAACAGCCGGGGCGGGTCGTTCGATTTCTCGGCGCTCAGCACCGACAACATCGAGCGCATCGAGATCGTGCGCGACCCGATGTCGTCCCTCTACGGCTCCGACGCGCTCAGCGGCGTAATCAACATCATCACGAAGAAGGGCGAGGGTAAGACGAAAGCGACTGCCGAGGCCATGGCGGGGAGATACGGGCAGTATCAATTCCTGGGCGGCGTCTCGGGCGCGGGACAGTTCTACGATTACACCGTCACGGGCTCCTGGCTCGACGACGGGGAGCAGGTGGAGGGGAGCACGTTCAAAAGCCCGAGCGTGACCGCGAACCTGGGATTGATTAACAGGGACGATATGGAGATAACATCCACTTTCAGGTATTCGCACATTGACAGCACGAGCTTCCCTGACGACAGCGGCGGCCCCGAATTCGCGGTGCTCCGCGCTACGGACGACAGGAACATAGACCAGTTCCTCCTCGGCCTCGGCTACACTCACAGCCCCGTCGGGTGGTGGGAGTACGGCATCAAACTAAGTTATTACAATACGAAAGAAAAGTTCTCGTCACCGGGCGTGGCGCCCGGCGAGCGCGACCCGTTCGGCATTCCCCCCAACGAATCCGACAGCGATTATAAAAACTACGATGCGAATATTACGAGCACATTTTCCGCATATCCAGGCCTCGATGTCGTCGCGGGGTTCGAGGCTGAATTCCAGGACGGGTCGAGCCGCGGTATGATACTCGGCGAATTCCCGCTGCCCGCCGCTTTCGACCTCGGTAGGTACATATTGTCACCTTATCTGGAAGTGCAGTTCGGCATGGTAGAGAACCTTTACGTCGTGCTTGGCGCGAGGGAGGACTTCCCGGAAGGGTTCGACCCGGCCTTCAGTCCGAGGGCCGGCGTATCCTATAAAATCGCCGCGACCGATACCATACTCCGGGGGAGCTGGGGGGAAGGGTTCAAGCTCCCGTCTTTCTTCTCCCTCGCGAACCCGATTGTAGGCAACCCCGACCTCGTGCCCGAGGAGAGCAGGAGCCTCGACTTGGGAATAACCCAGAATCTATGGGACGGCAAGCTCGGAGCGCAGTTCAACGTCTATTACAACGAGTTCAAGGACCTCATAGACTTCGAGGAAGGGCCGCCGCCCATTCTCGTCAACCGCTCCCGGGTGACGGTCAAGGGGTTCGAGATTATCGGAAATATCCGTCCCTGGGAGGAGCTAAGCCTGAGCGGGAGCGTGAGTTACGCTGATAGCGACATCAAGGGCACTGACGAGCCGCTCAGAAACAGGCCAACGTGGTGGGGAGAGCTTTCCCTCCTCTACAGTCCTTCGCCCACCGTTAAGTTCAGCCTGGACGCCGTATTTACGGGGAGCGTTCCCGATTCCTCGATACCGACCGGGGACGTAACTCTCGACCCTTACGACGTGTACAACGTCGCCCTCACATGGACGCCGTTCGGGAGGGTGAGCATGTACGTCGCCGTCGATAACCTGTTCAGCGAGGCGTACGAGCAGTTCGCCGGGTTCCCCGCACCCGGCGTGAGCCCGAGGGCAGGTATCAGGCTCACGTTCTGACACTCACACAATGTGTGCTCAGGTACGATCCTTTCGTTGCTCCTCTGCTGGTCCAGTAACCAAAGCCAATCCCGTTCGTCCTGATAACGTGCGACAATGATTGGAATACTACCCCCGCGCGGGGTTGGACGAGAGGGATTCGAATTTCAATCGTTCCCACGCATTATTGAAGAGAGGAGGCTGTTTGGGTAGTATTCTCAATTCTTTATCTTGGATTCACAGAATGCGCCCGTAGCTCAGTTGGATAGAGCAACGGACTTCTAATCCGTAGGTCGGGGGTTCGAATCCCTCCGGGCGCGCACACACAATGTGTGCTCATAATCGGTTTCTCCTCTACTTCCTTGCTAACTCGAACAATCACAGCCGAAACCGTTCGTCCTGAGCATGTAGAAGGACGCAAAAACCTTCCCGAAGCACATTGGATGTGTTGCAATTTTTCAAGGGCGTCCGATTGCGCGCTCGCTTTCAATCGTTTCAAGACGCCCACCTCTCTCCGAAGAACATTGACTATCTTGTATTCTGCCAGCGGCGTCCGATTCCTCACTTGCTCGGAATCGTTCCCTCCGGGCGCGCCCTTCTTTCCCGAAGCACAGTGACTGTAATATCCCCATGCTTACCCTAAGCACGGGACATCGTGACACTTGATCCGGCTATATACTCCGCCCATCTCTCAGAGACGGGAACAAGTACGGCGGGAAGGGGAAGTGAATAATTGACCTATTAATAAAAACATATTAATATGGACTAAGGCTTTATCCAAAGGAGGATAGTAAAATGTTCAATTTCCGTGCTTTCTCTATAGTCTTACCCCTCTTATTCGTTTTAGTTTTTATCAGCTATAATGCAAACGCTCAAAGCTTCTTGCCCGTTGGGCCGCAAACAAATGTGCCTGTAGACACGGTAACCGGGGGCGGGTGGACCGAGTGTTACCATGATACCTATGGTGACCATTTAGATGCCGACACAGTGTTAGCGTCGTGTCCCGGTGATCTCTTGATGCTGTCCTGTCGACCAACCGGAAGCGATACACTGACCCTGCTTGCCCAGGGCTTCCGAAGCGATGTCACTTTTGATACGGGTGTTAATCAAGACGTTCTGCACATAGCAAATGGTGTTGGCTGGTATTTTAACAATACTGGCTCGGGGGAAGATGGAGACTCATGGGGATTTGTCAGAGCGGGGGACAGCGTAGAAAAAAATAATTGCGACGTGGATTCCAGCGGCGCAGACGACGAAAGGTTGTGTTGGCACTTGCAAGATAATGCCGCGGGATATCGATGCGGAGCGACACAAGACATTTTTGATGATTCCTATGAGCGCATTGTCTATACAGCTCAATTGTCAAGAAATATACCCACACTTTCCGAGTGGGGGATGATCTCGACAGTCGCGGGTCTTATGCTCGTGGGTGTGTTCTTCGTGATACGGAGAAGAAAGGCGGTCGTGTAGGGTACG
>JAHKKQ010000045.1 GCA_020027805.1 Candidatus Dadabacteria bacterium | reverse complement strand
CGGAGGAGCTCTGGAGTGAGCTCGGATACAACGCCTCGCTCGTGGATGAGCCATGGCTCGAATGGAATAAGGGGCTCGTGGCCGGAGCCGCGATAACCGTAGTAGTGCAGGTGAACGGGAAGGTGAGGGCCCAGCTCTCGATGGATGCGGACGTAAGCGATGAAGATATGAAAGAGGCCGCGTTTGCCGATGAAAAGGTCAGGGGCTATCTCGCCGGAAAAGAGCCCAGGAAAGTTTTCGTAGTCCCCAAGAAGATCGTGAATATTGTGGTTTAGGTAAGCTCTCGGAAATTAATTTCTCTTCTTCAAATACTTTTCAGTGATTGAGGCAAGCTCCCGTGCGGCTTTCTCCGGGTCTCCCGCGCCGAATACGGCGGTGATGACGGCGATGCCGTCGACCCCTGTCTCCATAACCGTATCGGCGTTTTCAGGGGTTATGCCCCCGATCGCGAATATCGGAATGCTTTTTATTCTCGATACCGCTTCTCTCAGGACATCGAACGAAGTAGGGATCCTCTCGGGCTTAGTCGGGGTGAAGAACGGGGTGCCGAAGGCGACGTAGTCGGCCCCGTCCCGCTCTGCATTGAGCCCCCTTTCGAGATTTCCGTAGCAGGAGACCCCTATTATCTTGTCCCGTCCGAGCGCCTCCCTCGCGTGTCTGATCATCGGGTCGTTCTCTCCGAGATGCACCCCATCGGCCCCTATCTCCTTCGCTAATTCAATCGAATCATTGATTATTAACGGGACCCCGTATTTTTCTGTCACTTTGAGGAGCTCTCTACCGAGACCCGAGACCTCGCCCCGCAGCGTGCCTTTTTCCCTGAGCTGAACGACGCTTGCTCCACCTCTAACGGCCTTTTCCACAGCCGCCACGAAGCTGTCCCGTGAAATGAGCTTCTTATCCGTTATCACATAGAGCCCTTTCAGCATCCGCTTCATAACATTAGAAATTTATCGGGGATTTAGGGTTTGTGCAAATGGTGGGGAGAGCGGGCCGGACCTGCGCCGCCGCACACCAGAATTCATATTATCTTGGATTAATACGTTGTAATATCAGGCCGTTATAATGTATTATTGGAAATAATTTGAATTACTCCCCCTCTCATAATAAAATCTTATCGAAGTGAGAGGAGGCAAAGGTTAGATGAGGGCGAATAAAATCTATTTCATTCCGTTCATCATATTCTTAGCCGTGTTTTCTATAGTAATAGCGCCTTTGAATAAGGTGAGCGCTGCGGGCGGCAGCGTCCCATACTCGTTTTTCCTCGAGCACCCATACAGCTCGACGGGCGTGAGGGGGAACCTCGAGTTCGTTTCCGTGGACGGAGGGGGGACTCTCATCATGAACCAGCTTCGCGCCGACCTCAACCTAAGTGAGCATATCTTCGGAATTTACGCGAAGTTCCCCTTTTCGGGCGTGACGGGCGGGGTCTTCGGGAGCGGGGACTACGACTTCGGGAATATCGGGGTCGGGACGAAGTACGCGCTCCTGAGTTCTGCCAGCTCCGCGCTGACCCTGGGCTTCGAGGTCCTGTTCCCGACGACGGGAAATAACTCCGGTGCGCTCGGCGCGCGCTCTTACTTCCGCGATTTCGCGTACTTTACAAACGACGCATACACATTCGTGCCATACGGCGTGTTCGCGATCGGCGGTGACGTCCTCGCGTTCCAGGCTAATCTGGATTTCGATATCATGACAAACGCGGAGGACGCGAACGAGAGCCCGTTCAGCACCGGCGGCGATAACACGGAGCTCATTATTAAATACGGCGCGGCCGCAAGCGTTACGCCTCAATTCAACCTCCCGTTTTCGACCTCCTTTCTCCTCGAGCTCCTCCTCGCGTCATCCACCTCGTTCGATCAAAACGTCACCGGTGCGTACGTCACCCCTGGCGTAAGGCTGGGCGGCATCAAATACAGCTTCGGGGCCGGCGTGCAGATACCTTTCGGGAGCGACGAGATAAGCGATTTCGCGAACGTGGACTTCCTAATGGATTTTCTGATCAGGTTCGGCGGGTGATACGGGGCTGTGTGTAGCGGCTCTATGTAATAATCGTTGAACGCCTGGGAACCGGGCCGGATGGTCCGGCCGGTTAATGACCGATGGCCTTGAATATCGCGTCTGTCACCGCGCCATAGTCGGGCGGCAGCTCGACCGGCTTGTTCGCGTATTTCGAGAATACGCCTTCGAGCTCGCCCTTGTGATAGCCGATCTTGAACTCGACGAACTTTAATCCGTGCGCAGTCGATATTATCACGATTCTGTCGGACGGCTTGAAGATTTTTCTTTCCTGCAGTTTGAGGAACGCCGCCAGAGCGACGCCCGTGTGCGGGCAGTTGAACGTCCCTGTCCTGTCGACCAGCGCGCAGGCGTTGGAAAGCTCCTCTTCGCTCGCCTGCTCGACTATACCGTCGAATTCCTTGAGTATCTTGATAGCCTTGTTCACGCTCACCGGGTTTCCGATCTGTATCGCGTTCGCGAGCGTCGTCTTTGCCTTGACAGGATGGAATTCTTCGAAATTTTTCAGGTAGCTCAGGTATAGGGGGTTCGCGTGCTCCGCCTGCGCACAGACGAGGCGCGGGAGTTTGTCTATCAGCCCGAGCTCCTTCATGATAAGGAACCCCTTGCCGAGCGCCGAAATGTTGCCGAGGTTGCCGCCGGGGATGATGATCCAGTCGGGCACCTCCCAGTCGAACTGCTGGCAGAGCTCGATGCTTATCGTTTTCTGCCCCTCAATGCGGAGCGAGTTTATTGAATTCGCCAGGTATATGTTGTTTTCAGTGCATACCCTCTGCACCATCTCCATGCAGCCGTCGAAGTCCGTATCGAGCGACAGCACGAGCGCGCCGTTCGATATGGGCTGTACCAGCTGGGCTATCGAAACCTTGTCTTTAGGAAGGAAGACTATCGCCGGGATGCCCGCGGAGGCGCAATACGCCGCGAGCGCGGCCGACGTGTCCCCGGTCGACGCGCAGGCCACCGCCGGTATGTCCTTCCCCTCGGATTTCATCTGATTGACGACCGATACGAGCACGGTCATACCCAGGTCCTTGAAAGACCCCGTGTGGCTGTTGCCGCACATTTTTAGCCATATGTCTTCCATCCCGATCTGCCTGCCGAACCTCTCCGCCCAGAAGAGGTTGGTCGCCCCTTCGTACATCGATACTATGTTATCGTCTTCGACGTACGGGCACACCCATTCTTTCTTGCCCCAGACGGAGCTCCCGTAGGGCCAGCTCTGTCTCCGGTAGCGGTTATCGAAGATGTCTTTCCATTCCTGCGCGGATTTTTCCTTGAGCGTATCGATATCGTGGGTTACTTCCAGGAGGTTTCCGCATTTCCTGCAGCGGTAAATTATCTCATTGAGGGGGTAGGTTTCTCCGCAATTTTCATCGATACAGCTGAACCATGCCCTGTAATTACTCATAGTTAAACAAAATACCCCCTCGTATTTTGACTGTCAATCAAAGCCGGCCCGACGGCGCCGTTACCGGCGGATAAAATCCTTCTACAATTTGCACGCGTGTCCCTACTGGTAATTTTTACAAAAATGATGTAGTGTGTATTATTAAAGGAAATTCTAACAATTATATCATAAGTATATGAGGATTAGTGATAATTGGATTTAGCGTTGCCGCTTCCTTGAAACAAAATAGTCGCTTTGGTATCTGAGCTTGTCGAATGTCGAATAGTAGAGTGCATCTCAGGATTCATGGAAGGGTTCAAGGTGTATTTTTCAGAGCGTCTACGATGGATAAAGCGAAGGAGCTCGGGCTGAAAGGCTGGGTCAGGAATAATCCGGACGGTTCTGTGGAGGTCGTTGCGGAAGGATCCGGCGAAGAGGTCGAAAAGCTCGTCGCATGGTCCCATGGGGGCCCGAGACACGCAGTCGTCAATAGAGTGGAAATTGATTGGGAGCCTTTTGTAGATGAATATACGGAATTCACTATCGTATAGATACGGCGGAGACTCGATAAAAAATGATAATTAAATGCATACCGGGCGGTATTTTTCTTACCAACTGCTATATAATCGGAGACGAAGCGACAAGCCAAGCCATACTCATTGACCCGGGCGAACAGATCGACGAAATACTGGCGGGGGTTGAAGAGTCGGGACTGGAGATTAAAAAGATCGTAAATACGCACACTCATATAGACCATGTAGCGGGCGCTGTGGAGGCGAAAAAAGTCCTGGGTGTGGGATTTTATATTCATCCGGAAGAGGAGCCCGTGCTTCAGGCGCTTCCCGAGTCCGCGATGAGGTTCCCCCAGTTCGGCGAAGTAAGCGTTCCGGAGATAGAGGGTTATATCGAGGAAGGGGACGAGATAGAGATCGGCAATCTTAGGGCAAAGGTGCTTCACACCCCCGGACACACCTGGGGGAGTATTTGTCTTGTCATAGACGATCACGTCATTTCGGGGGATACACTCTTTGCCGGGAGCGTAGGAAGAGTGGACCTCACCGGCGGGACGTCCATGAGGGAGCTCGTCCGCTCTATCAAGACGAAGCTCATGGTCCTTCCGGATTCCTATATAGTGCACCCCGGCCACGGGCCCTCGACGACAATCGGGATAGAAAGGAGATCGAATCCGTTCCTGACGGGCGATTTGATTATCTTATAAATTGGAAAGGTTAATATTCAGAGTCATCTTGGTACTGGCGGTAGTCTCGTTCCTGGTGTATATGTTCGCCAGGGAAATATCTCAGGTATATGCCCTCCACCGGGAGAACGATAAAGTTAAGCTGGAGGGGAAGGAATTGGAAATGGATAATAACGAGCTCAGGATGAAAATAGAACTGATAAAGACGGATAAGGTCTATATGGAAAAAATTATAAGAGAAGAGCTGGGGATGATCAAAACAGGTGAAAAAATATACAGATTTAAAGAATAAAATTACGTATTCGAATTTTTTACTCGGAAAGGTATTAATTCTTTTACTCTCCGCGCTCATTTTCGTTCTCATATATCAAAACAGTTTTCATTCGCTTAATTTTTACTCTGCTCTGGCTACATTGCTTCTGCTTGCTACGGCCGGTTACAGGACGTTTCAGTTTGTAAGGACGGGTTCCCGGGATATCCCGCTCCTGGAAAGTCTCGAGCTCTCTATTCTCTATACCCTTGTTTTTGAAATCTTTTTAGAGATTTTCGGGAACGATATCTTTCCGCTTTCCTTTTTGCTTGTCCCCGTCCTGATTTACGGTTTCGGATGGGCAGGCGGAATAATATCATTCCTGGTTATATCGATTCTCCACGTCAGCATGCATTTTGGAGCGGGCACGCTTGTCGAGCTCTCCCTGCTCATGATAACTACAGTGGTGATAGGATATTTATTGAGAGGTAACAAGGAGCGGCTCGGTTCTTATATGTTCCAGAGGAGCAGCGGGAAGAATATCATCCTGCCGGCAATGATATCGGGAGGGGCCGAGAGAAACGACAGCGTCGAGCCCGTTGGCGTAAAGGCGCTGAAGAGCGAGATAAGGAACACGCTCGGCATACTTTGCGATCTCGTACCGAATCACAGCATCGTGCTGTATATGAAGATGGACGACGGGCTTTACGCCATAACGGATTTCATATCCAAGAGCAAGGATTACATAGACAGGGGACAGAGGCTCAACTTCCGCGGAGGGTATCTGGGCTGGGTTTTAAAGACGAAGACTCAGGTCCTTATTACGAGTATAAAGAATGTGAGGAAGAACCTCATATACTATAACAAGAACGTACCGATCAAGGCTCTCCTTGCAACGCCCCTTTTTTTTAAAGGCGATAGAGAAAAATCCGAAAGCGAAGAGAAAATATTCGGCATGCTCATAGTCGATAGCTTCCAGCAGGACGCTTTCGGCGATAAGGAAAAACTGATCGTTTCGCTCATATCGGACAGAATAGTTGAGATAATCGACAGGTTCCTCCTGTCGGAGAAGGTTTATCTCAGCTCGCAGGAGCTGAATTCGTTTTACGATTTTACTCAAAAGCTTAATTCCACGAGTGACGTGGACGTAATTCTGGATCACATAATCGATACCCTGACGAGGTTGTTCGAGGCCGACTTCGTGGGCATATCGCTCGTGGATGAAGAGGGCGGTTACAGTAACCTCAAAAGGGTTAGCGAAGCGATGAAGGGGCATCTGGAGGATAAGGAGATTCCGCACGACGACACCCTTATAGGGTTCGTCGCGGAGAGTGGAAAGCACTTTCACTTCGACGACATATCGGCGAGGTCTCAATACAGGAGCGTTTTCGGGAAGGAAATCGATTTCGCCCTGGGTATCAAGAATATTAAGTCCGTTCTCATATACCCGTTCCACGAGACTTTTCAGGACGTTGAAAACGTGGAACAGGTCGTTTTAGGCTGTGTTGTTATAGGCCGGAGGACGAAGAACCCTTTTAACGCGGGCGAGATAAGTCTCGCGAAGATTATTTGCCGGGAATCCGCCAAGTCGATGACGTCTTCCCTCAACTTCCAGAAGGTAAAAGAGCTCGCGATAAGGGACGGGCTCACGGGTTTATATAATCACAGGCATTTTCAGGAGATGCTCTCCTACACCATCGTTCACTCGGACAGGTACACGGCCCAGGCCTCGCTCCTCATGATTGACGTGGACGATTTAAAAATTATTAACGACACTTACGGTCATCAGGCGGGCGATACGGTCTTGTCTTCCATAGGGCATGTATTGAGCGAGACATTGAGGAAGGTCGATATACCCGCCAGGTACGGCGGAGACGAATTCGCCGTAATACTCCCGAATACGAATAAGCCGGGGTCGATCGCCGTCGCGGAGAAGATAAGGAGCAGGCTGAAAAGGGTCTCCCTGAGGTCGGATTCGAGGGAGATACCGGTCACCTTCAGTATGGGCATTGCGACCTATCCCCAGTGTGCCGCCAGTAAGGAATTGCTCATTGAGAAATCGGACCGCGCCCTCTACGAATCGAAGAATCATGGCAAAAACAAGATAACGCACTATGAGGATATATCGCTCGAGGAGCTGGGGAGCTAAACCCGGGCGAGCGGCATTCTTCAGGGGACGTATTCGATTCCGATAGTTTATGCGGTACCCGTAGTTAATAGTTATACTTCCTCATATTCACTTTTCCCGGTATTACATGACGGACGGACGAAGAAAAGGACTCGACCCAAGGGAATTTTTCTACAGCGGGAAAACATTCCCGAGAAAGAGCCTCGGTCAGAATTTTATTACTGACAGGAGGGTGATAGACAGGATCGTCGAGACGTCGGAGATTTCGGGTGAGGACGAGGTGCTCGAAATTGGGCCCGGCATGGGAGCGCTTACTCACGCGCTCGCCGAGGCGGCCGGGAGAGTCGTTGCGGTCGAGAAAGACGAACGGGTGATAAGCCATTTGCGCGAGCTCCTGGACGGCTATCCCGGTACCGAGGTTATTCAGGGCGACTGCCTCAAGCTCGATTACAGGGATTTCTATCGGGGCAGGAAGATGAAAGTAGTTTCTAACCTCCCCTACAGCATATCGACGCCCGTCCTTATAAAGCTGCTCAGAGACCGCGGCATGTTCTCGTCCCTTATACTGATGCTTCAGCTCGAAGTGGGGGAGAGGATTACCGCCGCGCCCGGCGGCAGGAAGTACGGCTCGTTGTCCGTGCTCATTCAAACGTACATGGATGTTAAGATGGTGTTCCGCGTTCCGCCCTCCTCATTCTGGCCGAAGCCGAAAGTCGATTCGGCCGTCCTCAAGTTCGTTCCCCTCGCCCGGCCGAGGGTCCCGGTGTCGGACGAGCGGCTTCACGAGAGGGTGCTGAGGGCCGCGTTCTCGTCGAGGAGGAAGATGCTCGGTAATTCGCTCAGGTCGTTATTACCGAAGGAAGCCGTGGAGAGCGTTCTGGCCTCGTGCGGTATAGACAGGTCGAGACGCGCCGAGACCCTGACCATAGAAGAATTCGGCATGCTGGCGGAAGAGGTAATGCGCGGTCATAAAACCGGGATGGTTTCGGACTCTTCCCCGGGCATTGAATGAGTCTTCGGGAAGTAATATAATTCCTTCTGTTTAATAATTCACCATAGCGGAGGATTAATAATATGCGTAACGTGATAGTGTCATCGCTGGTATTCCTTGCGGTTTTATTCTTAACGCCCCTTATATCGTCTTCCCAGGATTTCGGAATCAGCGGAATCTGGTACCACAATAGTACGCAGACCCATATAAACGTGAAGGACTTCACAAATGTAGTATTGATAAACGAAAGCGGCGACAGGGCGGTAGGCCATTTCGTGAATCCCTGGCAGATAAAAGTCCCCGGCTGGAACGTAGTCGGCAATATCCAGAACGGGGGTACTCAGATCTCATGGTCGAACAACACTACCTGGACCAGGTACCCGAGCGGCAAAACCCATATAAGCGGCACCTGGTATCACAACAACAGCCCGACCTCCATACAGGTCTATGACAACGGGTGGAGGTTCAGCATCACGAACGAGAGCGGCCAGACGAGCGACGGTTATGCGAAGAGCAGCCGCGAGCTGTACATACCGTCCCTCGGCATATCCGGAAACGTCAATAACGACGCCACCAGGATCAGGTGGAGTAACGGAACTGTCTGGACAAGAAATCCGGGCGGCTCGGGGCCCCTGTCCTCTCCCGAAGAGTAAGAGGGGGATTTGAGCGAGGGTGAGGGCTCGTTTTGTCGCCGGTGTTGTCAGGACGGGTAATGAAAAGGGTTTATTCGGAGGAGACCACGAGGAGCACTGTACCCGATTCGACTGCGTCTCCTTCCTTGACCATCACGTTCTTGACCTTTCCCGCGATCGGGGACTTGAGCTCGCTCTCCATCTTCATGGCTTCGACCACGATAAGGCCCTCGTCGGGCGCGACTTCGTCTCCTTCGCCCCTCAGTATCTTCACGACCCTGCTCGGCATCGGCGACTTTATCTCCTGGATGCCCGAGACGATGTGTGAGGTCTTGCGCTGCTCCCTCTCGGATACGGCTTCGAGCTCGTAGAGCTCGCCTTCTATGAAGACCTGCACCTTCTTGCCTTTTCTGAAGACCCCCATGCTCACGGACTTTCCGTCTATCAGCACCGAATAGAGGTCGTCCTCGATTTTCTCGAAGTCCACGGGGATGCTTCTGCCTTCGATCTCCGCCTGCAGCTGGCCGTCTTCTTTCTCGAGGGTGATCTTATAGATTTGGTCTCTGATTTTAAAGGTGTATGTCATGCAAGGGGGCTCCTGGATAATCCGGATCTTCTGCCGAAGAGCTTCCAGTTCGAAGCCGGCTTCTGCGCCGGTTGACCGGCGCTTTCAGGACTGCTCATCGAGAGCGCTGCTGCTATCAACGCCGGCTCTATTTGCAGTACCGGCGGTTTCAATAGTTCCGGGTGCCTTTCTATAAACCCGGTATCGATCTTTCCTTTCCGGAATTCGTCGTTGTTCATAACACGGATGAGGAACCCGATGTTCGTTTTCACGCCGAGCACTATGTATTCCCTGAGCGCCGATTCCATCTTCCTGATCGCAGCTTCTCTCGAGTCCGCCCAGACTATGAGCTTGGACAGCATGGGGTCATAATAGGGCGTGATTTCGCAGCCGTTATATATGGAGGAATCGTTCCTTATGCCGGGACCGCTCGGAGTCCTCAGGTATTCGATTACTCCCGGGGACGGGAGGAAATTCGTTTCCGGGTTCTCGGCGTAGACCCTGCACTCGAGCGCGTGTCCCTTCATGACGATGTTTTTCTGTTTGAACGGGAGCTTCTCACCGGCGGCGATCCTTATCATCCATTTCACGATATCGAAGCCTGTTATCATCTCGGTCACGGGATGCTCTACCTGGACCCTGGTGTTCATCTCGAGGAAGTAGAAATTCTGGTCCTGGTCCATGATGAACTCGATCGTCCCCGCCCCCTTGTATTTCACCGCCTTCGCGATCCTCACCGCGACCTCGCCCATTTTCTTCCGCGTCCTCGAGCTGATGGCGGACGACGGGGCTTCTTCGATAACCTTCTGGTGTCTCCTCTGGATCGAGCATTCACGCTCGAATAAATAGAGGGTATTGCCCTCTGAGTCGGCGATGAGCTGTATCTCTATGTGTCTCGAGCGCTCGATAAACCTCTCGACGAATACCGAATCGTCACCGAAAGCGGAGCGGGCCTCGCTCCTCGCCATACGGAGAGAGCTTTCGAAATCGTCCTTGCCCCTCACGAGCCTCATCCCTTTTCCGCCTCCTCCGGCGGACGCCTTGATCATTACCGGATAACCGATCTCGGCGGCTACCACGGATGCCTCGACATCGCTCACAGCCCCGTCCGAGCCCGGTACGAGCGGCACTTTAACGTCGTGGGCGATCTTTCTCGCCGTTATTTTATCCCCCATCAGGCGTATCGCCTCGGGCGTGGGCCCGATGAACACGATGCCCGATTTTTCACACATGTCGGCGAACGACTCGTTCTCGGAGAGGAATCCGAACCCCGGGTGTATGGCTTCGGCGCCTGACTTTATTGCGGCGTCTATTATTTTCTCTTTATTCAGATAGCTCTCTGTGGGGGCCGAGCCTCCGATGTGGCAGGCCTCGTCCGCAAGAGCGACGTGAAGGGAGCGCCTGTCGGCGTCGGAATATACGGCAACGGTGCTTATGCCCATGTCCCTGCACGCCCGGATTATCCTGACCGCGATTTCCCCTCTGTTGGCTATAAGAACTTTTTTAAACATTCGATAATCCTTTGGTATTAAAGTGGTATGTTCCCGTGCTTTTTCGGGGGGTTCGACTGTTTTTTACCGTCCAGCATCTCGAACGCCGAGATAACCCTCGGCCTCGTATCCTCCGGCCTTATGACCTCATCGACGAAGCCCAAGTCTGCGGCCCTGTAAGGGTTTGCGAACTGTTCCTTGTATTCCTCGATGAGCCTCGCCCTCTCCGCCTCCGGGTCCTCGGCCTGCATTATCTGGGCGCGCGATATGATATTGACGGCGCCGTCCGAGCCCATGACCGCGATCTCCGCGGTCGGGTACGCCATCACTATATCGCCCCTCACGTGTTTGGACGACATGACGTCGTACGCCCCGCCGTAGGCCTTCCTCGTAATGACGGTGACCCTCGGGACCGTCGCTTCGCTGTAGGCGTAGAGGAGCTTGGCCCCGTGCTTTATGATGCCGCCCCACTCCTGCGATGTGCCCGGCAGGAAGCCCGGCACGTCTTCGAAGGTGAGTATCGGGATATTAAAGCAGTCGCAGAACCTCACGAACCTCCCGGCTTTTACGGAGGCGTCTATGTCGAGACAGCCGGCGAGTATATTGGGCTGGTTCCCGACAATGGCTATAACCCTGCCCGCCATCCGGGCGAACCCTATCACTATATTTTGCGCGTAATGCTCCTGAACCTCGAAAAAATAGCCTTCGTCCACTACCGCGTTGATAACGTCTTTAACGTCGTATGGTTTGTTCGGGTTTTCGGGGACTATGGCTCTAAGCGCCGTCGCCCTCCTGTCGGAAGGGTCGTCCGTCGGGGTTCTCGGAGGGTCTTCCATATTATTCGAGGGAAGGAAGCTCAGGAGCTCTTTTATAAGCATTATGCATTCCTTGTCGTCCTCGACCGCGAAATGCGCGACACCGCTCCTCGCGTTGTGCACCATGGCGCCGCCCAGCTCTTCGGAGTTCACTTCCTCGTGCGTCACCGCCTTAATCACGTCGGGCCCGGTGATGAACATGTAGCTCGTATTCCTGACCATGACCGTGAAATCGGTTATCGCGGGGGAATATACCGCGCCCCCTGCGCAGGGGCCCATCACGGCCGATATCTGTGGTACGACGCCCGATGCGAGCACGTTCCTGCAGAATATCTCCCCGTATCCGCCGAGGCTCTCCACCCCTTCCTGTATCCTGGCCCCGCCGGAGTCGTTCAAGCCGACTATAGGGGAGCCTACCTGCATGGCGAGGTCCATTACCTTGCATATCTTCTTTCCATGTACCATTCCGAGCGAGCCGCCGAATACCGTAAAGTCCTGGGCGTAGACGAAGGCCTGCCTGCCGTCTATTTTCCCGTACCCGGTGACGACGCCGTCCCCGAGGAACTTTTTACTGTCCATGCCGAAATCGGTACATCTGTGAACGACGAACTTGTCTAGCTCCACGAAGGAGTTCTTATCCAGGAGCAGGTCAATTCTTTCTCTCGCGGTGAGTTTGCCGATTTCGTGTTGTTTCTCTATCCTCGCTTCGCCGCCCCCGGCTTCAGCCTCCCTTTCCTTTTCTTCGAGTACGGCAATTTTGTCCTTCATTATCGGCTCCTTCGAAGGTTCTTGAGAATCCAAAAAAATACTATGTAAATACCTAATTGGCAAGTTTACGGGGCGTCAGCGGGGTTTGCATATGTAGCCTGAAAATATTAGAAATTTGTCAGGCGCTTCCGCGGGGAATGCGAGCACGAGCGGGGCGGGGCACGAAGCGGGAGAGTTCCGGTAACACCTTATTCGATCATGCGCGCGGCCCCGGTCCTAAAAGCCGATCGCCTCCGAT
>JAHKKQ010000197.1 GCA_020027805.1 Candidatus Dadabacteria bacterium | reverse complement strand
TCGAACGGGACTGTATCAGGTTCTTATACGGAAGCCCGAGCGGGTTGCTCTCCATAATCCCGGCGCGGAAGAGGGGCTCCGACCGGGGGGACGACAGCATATGGAGCCCGACGCTCATGGCGCCCGCGCTCTCGCCGTAGATAGTTACCCTGTCCGGGTCGCCGCCGAAGGCGCCAATATTGCCGCGCACCCATTTTAGCGCGAGAACCTGATCGAGTATGCCGAAATTGCCGTTAATCTCCTCTCCTGTTTTCTTGTCTTTGACTCCGGCCAGAAAGCCTAAAGCCCCAAGCCTGTAGTTCATATTCACGACGACGACGTCCCCGTAGGCGGCGGTGTACGCGCCGTCGTAACGTGGGTTGGCGTTTGAGCCGTAGATGAACGCCCCGCCGTAAATAAACACCATGACGGCCCGCGGAGACGCGGAAGCTTCGGCGGGAGTCCAGACATTGACGCTGAGACAGTCCTCGCTCTGTGGATTCATCAATGTTGTAACCTGAGGACATGAAGGTCCTAACCGTGTGGCCTTTAATGTCCCGTTCCATGCCGCCTTGGGGACAGGAGGCCGCCAGCGGTTCTGCCCGCCCGCGGATTCGGCAAACGGAATGCCGAGATACGCGTTTACCGCTTTCCCGTCAGATGCGCCTGTGAGAGTCCCGCACAGCGAGCCCTGCTTTATCTTTAGTTCCGGGGTAGAGCAAGGAGGCTTTTCAAAGTCCGCCGTGGCCTGATATATGGGCGGCGCGGCAGGGGCTTCGGGAGGCGCCTTCGTAGAAGTGATTGATTTATTTCCGGCACAGCCGAATGAAACAAAAGAGATCAGAATTACCGTGAGAGAAGTCCTCAAAAGTTTGTTCATGTTTTTTCTTTTACCGTTTTACAGGATCAGAGATCATAGAGCGTCTCGTCCACTCTGGGTTTTGAAACGGTTTTCTTGGCACCCTTTTTCTTTTTGGATTCGAATTGAAAAGAGTCTTCTCCGAGCAGGCCGCCCAGGTCCTCTTCAATCTTATCGGGGTCCTCGCCCCTTTCCATGCGGGCGAGGGCCTCTTCCATACCCTCTCCGAGCGAAATACCCGCCGCGTCCGTGAGCTTTCTCATGAGGTCCGCCGCCTGTGTGGGGTCGTTCTCGTCCAGGCCCTCCGCCTCTTTCTCGAGCATGGCCACAGCCCTCTCTAGCTTAGTCTCGTCTATATCCGGCATTCCTTCGGGGCCGCCCTCCGCGTCCCTTTTACTAAGGGTAGCGAAGGTGGAAAAGACCCTCTCGAGCTTGACTCTCTTGCATCCTGGGCATTTGGGGACCGTGGCCGTATCTATCGTGCGGGAGTAGAACTTATAGACCGTATTGCATTTCTTGCAGTAGAATTCATAAATCGGCATTTCCGTGCACCGCTCCGAATCTATTATACACAAATATTAATCTTTCATCGCCACGTGAGCGGGCGTTACAACGTAGTCCAGCCGCCGTCGATAACGAGGTCTGAGCCCGTGACGTATCTCGAATCGTCGCCCGCCAGGTAGAGCACCGCGTGGCCCACCTCGACCGCCTCGGCGCGCCTCACGAGCGGTATCATCCCGGCCGCAATTTTGTCGAGCTGCTCCTCGGCGTCGGGGGGGTTGCCCATGAACTCGACGTCCATTTTCGTTTTTATATATCCGGGGCAGACGGAATTCACGCGGATATTGTCCTTCGCGTGGTCAAGCGCCATGCTCCTCGTAATCTGCCTCACCGCCCCCTTGGACGCGTTGTAGGCGACGCAGTTCTCCATGCCAACGATGCCCAGGACGGAAGAGTTATTAATGATCGAGCCTCCCCCGTGCTTCGCCATATAGGGGACGACGTGTTTGCTCATGAGGAATACGCCCTTGACGTTGATATCGATTGTCCTGTCCCAGACCTCCATCGAGGTCGTGACGACCGTGCCGCCCTCGAGTATGCCGGCGTTATTGAATAGAATGTCTATCCTTCCGAACCTCTTGTAGAATTCATCCACTACCCTTTTTACGTCCCCCTCGACTGAGACGTCGCCGTGAAAGGCGGCTATCGCGCCCGGCCCTTTCGCCTCGGACACCACCCGGTCGAGCTTTGATTTCGTCCTTCCCATTACGCCTACTTTTGCGCCCTCGCTCGAGAAGAGGAGCGCCGTAGCCCGGCCTATGCCCTCGCCTCCGCCTGTGATCAATGCTGTTTTTCCTTCGAGTCTCATCTCTACGACCCTCCCGATATCTATGAGTTGAATTCGGAAATTTTACTTAGTACGGGAGAGGGAAACAAATGGGGCCGCTCCCTTTCTTAGTGTTACTATTTCTGGAATATATTATATATATAGCATATATGGATTACCGATTCCCGTTTGTAGAGCGTCAAATGAGGGGGGGGGTAAAAGACATCCGTCCAAAACCCGGAATCCGGTGAACTCTTGGTGTGCTATTGGTGAACTTTCGGTGCACGGTGATCAACAACCCTCCTCAGATATTCTTTCTTTAAACACCCGGGCCGCATTCCATGCTGTTCTCGGCAAGAGCGCGTCCCATGTGGAGCTTTTCGTTCGCGTCCCTGAGCGCCGTGCGGAGTCCTTCTTCGATCACAGGGTGGTAGAAAGGCATCTCGATCATGCAGGGGACGGTCATATTCATCTGATGCGCCCAGGCGAGCAGCTGCCCTATGTGCTCGGCGCGAGGGCCGAACATCTCCGCGCCGAGAAACACGCCCGTCCCGTACTCGGCGTATATATGAAGGAGGCCCTTATTCCGGAGCATGACCCTGCTCCTCCCCTGGTTCTCGAACGAGACCCGGCCCGTGACGAAGCAAAGCCCATCCTTTTTCTTGAGCTCGTTATAACCGGAGCCGACGACAGCCATCTGGGGCTCGGTAAAAACGATAGTGAGGGGGGTTCTCCTCCTGCCCGCACTCACGTCCGGGAACCGGTAAGCGTTCTCTCCCGCGATACCGCCCTCGTCCGCTGCTTCATGGAGGAGAGGGACATCGCTGTTGGCGTCCCCTGCGATGAATATGGGGCTCTTGCCGCACTGGAGCGTGTACCGGTCATAAACCGGCACGCCCCTCTTGTCGAGCTCGAGGCTCGTGTTCTCGAGACCGAGGTTCCTGACGTTTGGTGCCCTCCCTGTCGCCGCAAGCGCGTATTCGAATGTTTCGACGCGCTCTTTATCCCGGAGGTCTTTAAAGCGGACTTCGACCCCGCCGTCTTTCCTTTCCACGCCGAGCACATCGGCATCGGTATCTATATAGAATTCGCCGGCGAACGTTTTTCTCGCGTACTCTTTTATCTCGGGGTGATTGAGGGGGCCCAGAAGACCCTGCTTGCTCAGTAACACGACCCTTACGCCGAGCCTCCCGAGCGCCTGACCTATCTCGAGCCCGATGATGCCCGCCCCGAAAATGACGACCGAGGAAGGGAGGTCCTGCCAGTAAAATACGTCGTCGCTGAGGACGAGCCTGTCCCCGAGACCCTGAAACATCGGGAGCACGGACGGGCTCGACCCCGTAGCTATGACGACCGATTTGGCCTTGACCGCGGTGTGGTCATCGACCATGAGTGTATTGTTGTCCATAAAGCGGGCGTGTCCCCTGAGATTACTCCCGGAAGGCATCGATTCAATCGAATCGACGACGAAGCTTACGAAACGGTCGCGCTCTTGTCTCACGCGCTCCATAACCTTTACTCCGTCGATTACCGGTTTCCCGCCGGGGAATACCCCGAATGCCGGGGCTTCCTCGATCGAGAGAGCCGCGTCCGCGGCGGCGATGAGCAGTTTGCTCGGCATGCAGCCGACCCTCGCGCAGGTGGTGCCGTACTGACCGCCTTCGATGAGAACGACCTTGTCCGTATGTTTACTGACGGTGCTGTAGGCGACCATACCGGCAGTACCAGCGCCTATGATAGCCACATCGACGTTAATATTCTTCATGCTCCGCCTCCCGACGGTCGATACTTTTGTGCAGCAGGGCACAGGCTCCCGGCTCCGGGAACCAGGGCATTCAGACCAGAAGCGCCGAGCCCCTCTTCGCGGCCTCGCTCTCGTCGACTTTTTTTGTCTTGGGTATCTCCATGCCCCTCGCAACGGC
>JAHKKQ010000044.1 GCA_020027805.1 Candidatus Dadabacteria bacterium | reverse complement strand
TAAAGATGCCCCCCGAGCGAAAGGGATTTATGCTTTTTATGTAAATCCATGAATCGATATCCTCCTTAGCCTGAATACATTATGCATGGATATTTAATTTTTCAAAGCTCCGGGGCCTCGGGCTCGATTGAATGAAGTCCGGTAGTTGCCGGTTTCAACCTTAACACGGTCTCGACCGCTGCGTTTTATCAGTCATAATAACGCAAGGCATGTTCCTTACGAAGCTACTGAAAAGGCACCCGAGGGTTATTATTTCGCACAGGAACAGAGGGTTGGGAGACAACCTCCTGGCCGCGGCCAACGCATGGTATTACGCCAGGAACACGAACAGGTCTCTCGTCATATCCTGGCAGCACTCGTTATATCTCGCCGATAAAGGGGAGAACGCGTTCACCCGGTATTTTAAAATCCCTGAACATATCGAAGGGGTTCCGGTTATAGCCGAGCCGAGGATCGACACCTTGTCGTCCCTCCTTATCCTACACCCCTACTTTTTCTCCCCGGCGCCCGACCCGTCTTTAATCCTCTACAAAGTGTTGAGTAAAGCGGGCGCAGTCACGGACAATCCGTTCAAACGAAGAATGCAGAGACGGCAGGAAGAGGCGGACCTTATTATAAACAATCTTATCGACGTGAGACGAAGAATCATCGTCACGCACGGCTGCTACGGCCCGAATCACAATCTGAAACCATTTTTCGACGCGCTTGAATTGAGGGCGGAGCTTAAAGAGAGGGCGGACGATTTCGCGGAAGGGAATTTCACGAACAAAAAGGTTATAGGCACGCACATAAGGTATTACAATCAAAGCATGCCTCTTTCCGAACACACGAAACACTGGCTCGACCAGGCGAATGCTCTCGCCGCCTGTCTGGATAAAATAAAAAGGGCGGCGGCCGGATTTAAAGAATCGGAATATGTGGTCTTTCTATGCACCGATTCCCGCGTTGTCCAGGAGTTTGTCTCTAAATCCGTCGGTAATGTAATATCATACGAAAAGGAATTCGGCAGGGACAGCTCGAAGGAGCTGCACCAGGAATTGCCTGTAGAAACGGCGGAAGCCACGCTAATCGAGATGTTTCTGCTGGCGAGGAGCGACATACTTGTGAGGTTTCCGCCCGGGTCGTGGTTTTCCAATTACGCGAGCCTGTACGCAAAAACTATTATATCCTGACTCGTTACTCCGTACTCGAAGCCGGCGGGCGCAAATATCGTGATTCCGGAATAAAGACGGGAACGCCTCGTGGATAAATCTGTTCAAATATGATCTATAATATGCAGTTGCTGCGATTTTCTGCGATAATTAGCAATGCGGTCCGGCTGCGTCGAATGCAGTCCGCCAGCATATATATTACGGAGCGGCGGAGTTGACGATGAAAAAGGCTCTTATAACCGGAATAACCGGGCAGGACGGGTCGTATCTCGCTGAATTCCTGTTGTCAAAAGGATACGAAGTACACGGCCTGATAAGGAGGTCGAGCACCTTCAATACCGAGAGGATCGATCACATATACGTCGATCCGCACGTCCCTGACGCCAGGCTCTATCTGCACTATGGGGATTTGAGCGATTCCAGCAACCTGACGAACCTGATATACGACATCAGGCCCGGCGAGATATACCACCTCGCCGCCCAGAGCCACGTGCGCGTGAGCTTCGATATGCCGGAGTACAGTAACAACATTACCGGTCTCGGTACGGTGAGGATCCTCGAATCGATCAGAAAGAGCGGAATAGACTGCCGTTTTTATCAGGCATCGAGCAGCGAGATGTTCGGCGCCTCGCTGCCCCCCCAGAACGAATCCACCGAATTCCGCCCGAGGAGCCCTTACGCGTGCGGGAAGCTGATGGCGCACTGGATGGTGACGAACTACAGCGACGGGTACGGGCTTTATGCCGTTAGCGGTATACTCTTTAACCACGAATCCCCGAGGAGGGGAGAGACGTTCGTGACCAGAAAAATTACAATGGCGCTCTCAAATATCCTGCTCGGGAAGCAGGACTCCCTCTACCTCGGGAGCCTTGAGCCTGAGCGTGACTGGGGGTACGCCCCCGAGTATGTCGTGACGATGTGGAAGATGCTCCAGCAGGACGCCCCCCGGAGTTACGTAATCGGGACGGGCGAGGCGCATTCGGTCGGAGAGTTCGTCGAGGAGGCCTTTTCTTATGCCGGTCTCGACTGGAGTAAGTACGTAATGACCGACCCCGCCTACCTCAGGCCGAACGAGGTCGAGAGCCTGAGAGCGGACTCAGGGAAAGCGAAAGAAGCCCTCGGATGGGAACCGGCGGTCAGGTTCGGAGACCTAGTAAGAATAATGGTCGATGCGGACATGAGAAAAGCGGGCCTCGCGCCCCCCGGGGAAGGGGACAGGATACTGAAAGCAAAATTCCCTGACAGATGGTGGGAAATAGATTGATATCCGCAGCCGGGCGGAGGAACGGCGAGCTTATCGCAATTTTTATCATGAGGACTTCGGAATATGACTAAGGATTTCGTCTCGAAAAAAATATTGCTTACCGGCGGGAGCGGGTTTCTCGGTTCTTTCGTCTCGGAAGAGCTTGTCGCAAGGGGCGTCAAAAGAGACAATATAATAATACCCCGGAGCCGGGACCTCGATCTGAGGAGGTGGGAGAGCTGCGTCCGAGCGGTCGAGGGTGCGGACATCGTCATTCACCTCGCGGCGAAAGTCGGGGGGATCGGATACAACCTCAAATTCCCCGGCGAGCTCTTTTACGATAACGCGGTCATGGGTATACAGCTGATGGAGGCCGCGAGACAGGCGGGGGTGGAAAAGTTCGTCGCCGTCGGGACCGTCTGCGCATATCCCAGGCTCACGCCCGTCCCGTTTAAGGAGGAGAATCTTTGGGACGGATACCCGGAGGAGACGAACGCCCCTTACGGCGTCGCAAAGAAAGCCCTCCTCGTCCAGGCCGAGTCCTACAGGAAGCAGTATGGTTTCAACGCGATATATCTTATCCCCGTGAACCTTTACGGCCCCGGGGACCGATTCGATCCCGAGGACGCCCACGTCATACCCGCTCTCGTACTGAAGTTTTATGACGCCAGGGAAAAAGGCCTGAAAAAGGTCACGGCATGGGGCACAGGCAACCCGTCGCGGGAGTTTCTCTACGTAAAGGACGCCGCGAGGGGGATAGTGCTTGCCGCGGAGAGGTACGAAAAGAGCGGGCCTGTAAACCTAGGCTCGGGTGAGGAGATCATGATAGGGGAGCTCGTTTATATGATAAAGGAGCTTGTCGGTTACGAGGGGGAGGTAGAGTGGGATACGTCGCGCCCTGACGGACAGCCGAGGAGGAAGCTCGACGTCTCGAAGGCGAAGGAGGAGTTCGGCTTCGAATCCGAAATATCCCTTATGGAAGGGCTCGTTGAGACAATCGAGTGGTACAGGAAAAATATAGTCCGGAGTTAGCTCTCTTATCGATATTCCGTCATCTTAACGGCCGCTTCATACAAATCGGGCATAATAATCCCTCTATAGAACGGCATTATAATTAATCAAGGGAGTGAAAGGCTGTGACGGGCAGGACGCTAGAGAACAAAACTTTCGAAGAGATAAAACTTGGCGACACCGCCAGCATCACGAAGACCCTTACGAAGGACGACCTCGAGAAATTCGCGGCGCTGACCGGGGACCTGGATCCGATACACCTGGATGAGGGCTACGCGATAAAATATAATTCGGGTAAGCTCACCGCGCAGAGCATCTGGAGCGGTCTTCTGGCATCGACCCTTCTCGGCTCCGAGCTGCCCGGGCCGGGCACTGTCTACGTATCGCAGAAACTCGATTTCATCAAGACCCTCAAAGCCGGGGATTCCATCACTGTAACCATACGGGTGAACAGGAAGGAACCTGATACAAGGATCGTAGGGTTCGACTGCCTGTGTCTCAATCAAAAGGGCGAGACCGTAATGACGGGGAGCGCGTCCGTGATAGCCCCCGCCGAGAAGGTTTCCGTCCCGCTCACCGAGGGCCCCGAGATTATAGTCAAGACATATAACAAGTACGAGCACTTCATAGACAAGTGCGCCGAGCTCGATACGCCCCTGACCGCGGTCGCGCACCCCTGCGACGAATCCTCGCTGAGGGCGGTCGTGACCGCCTGGAAGGATGACCTCATAGAGCCCGTGCTCGTGGGCCCGGAAGAGAGAATTAGAAAAGTAGCCGCGGAAAACGGCATAGATATAACGGGACTCAGGATCGTAAACACCCCCCACAGCCACGCCTCTGCGGCCGAGGCGGTCAGGCTCGTCAGGGAAGGGGAGTGTACGGTCCTCATGAAGGGGAGCCTGCATACGGACGAGCTTATGTCGGAGGTCGTCAAGCAGGACACGGGTCTCAGGACGGAAAGGAGGCTGAGCCACGCGTACATAATGGACGTGCCTACGTACCATAAGACTCTTATAATCACCGACGCCGCGATAAACATATACCCCGGACTCGACGACAAGGCGGACATATGCAGGAACGCCATAGACCTCGCGCACATACTCGGGATCGAGAGGCCCAAGGTGGCCGTACTCTCCGCGGTGGAGACGGTTACGTCCAAGATTCGTTCGACGCTCGATGCCGCGGCGCTGTGCAAGATGGCCGAGAGGGGCCAGATAACGGGGGCGATACTCGACGGGCCGCTCGCCTTCGACAACGCGATAAACAAAGAGGCTGCGGAGATAAAGGGGATCAAATCGGAGGTCGCGGGTGACCCGGACATCATGATAGTGCCCGACCTCGAAGCCGGGAACATGCTCGCGAAACAGCTCACGTTCATGGCGAGGGCGGAGGGGGCGGGGATCGTGCTCGGGGCGCGGGTCCCCATAATCCTCGCGAGCAGGTCGGATTCGCTCCGCACGAAGATCGCGTCCTGCGCCGTGGCGGTTCTCATCGCCGCCTCGAAAAAGTCCGCACAGGTCTAGAGCGGATATAAGATTAAATTACCGGTCTATTCCGTATCAATCCGAAACCAAAGTAAAGGAGAGAGCGCCTGCGCGGGATCCGGGCGCCCTCCCAGTTGTGTTCCGAGTCTGTTATTTAAAACGTTTAAAGCTCTCCGGGGGATTTGTCCTTGATAGAGTTCCAGTTCCCGTCTGCTTTCTTTATGTAGCCCGGCTTATCCTTGTCCCATTCCTGCTGGATGGATTTATCCAGATTGAGGTATAGCGTTCCGTCCACTATCTCCCACACCTCGGGGTCTCCCCAGAACTTCTTTCCTATCGCAACACCGTAGGCGCAATAACCGCCGAAAGCGGGGAGGTATTTCTCCGGCTCTTTCTCGAACGCGTTCTTATCCGCCTCGTTTGCGAAAAGGTACGTTACGCCCTGATACTCTACGGTGTATCTCCCGTTCCCCCTCACCGGCCTGGGTCCCGCGAAGTATGAGACCGGGTCGTATCCGCCGACACCAACGGTCGCTACCTCCGTACCGTCACCGGCGTGAGCAGCCGATGCGCCGAATGCGGCCAGACCGAAAACCAAAACAAAAGCAACTGCCAAGAGATTGACTTTAAACATGAAGCACCTCCTTGTGAATTTTACGTTTGTGATGATCTTAAAGCGGGAGGGATGCGGGGTATTTATAGTTGCAACTGCATATGTCTGGTTTTAAAGGAGATTTATTTTTTTCCGAATATTTGCGCGGGACGGGCTTGTACCGGAGGTTCTAAATTAAACGTATCGGAGAGAGTAGCGTTGACGTTGAAACAGAAACCGGGGATCGGGCTTGCCGGTTAAACCCGGTTAGATGGTTTTAAGCTTCTCCCGCGCGGTCCGGGCTTCCCGGGAGTTGGGGTATTTGTCTATGAGCGTGTTGAGGAAGTACTTGGCTTCCTGTTTCCTGCCGAGGTTAATGAGCGAGAGCCCCTGCTTGAGGTAGGCTTCGGGGACCCTCTTGTCCTTGGGGTATGTGTCAATCAGTTTTTGATACTCCAGTATCGCGTCCTCATACTGCCCGTCGCTATAGTTCGAGGCCGCCCTTGAATATATGAATTCCGGCGTGTTTGCCGGGGGTTTCCGCTTCGCTTGTGAGTTCTTGCCGTTTTTTACGTTTTTCCTGGCATCCGTCTTCCCGTTCTGCTCTGCAGCGGCGGCATTTTTCACCTCCAGGGCCTGAACGTCCTGTGAGAGCTTCTGCTGGTTCGCCTCGACCTTGTCGATGTCCAGACTTATTCCGGAGAGCCCCGTTTCCATTTCCTGAGTGAGCTTGTCTATCTTCGCTTCGAGGACTGCCTGCCTTTCGTAAAGCTCCTGTATCTCGTCCGTTTTGGGATAACAGCCTGCGAGAATAATCAGTATTAACGGGGTTATGACGGAAATCGGCTTCAAACTCGTGATTTTCATGTTAAGGATTTAACAATAACCATCCAAGGGCTAATACTCTACCAGATTCTGCGGATTTATCTATATGAATTTAACCCCGTTAACCGGCGGGCGGGCCGTGCCCGTGTAACGAGAGACTGCAAAGGAGGGGGGTGGAATCCCGGTACCCGGCGGGGGGCCCTTGTTTTTCAGGTACTCTTAAGCTAATAACGGCTGAGGGATATAATTTTGGGCGGGCGGATGCCTTTCCCCCCACCGCGCTGCGTGACGCATTCCGATGCCGGGTGAAGAAAATTCGATATGAGTTGGCTTTAATAACAGGTAGAATTTTTAACGTAAATATGTGCGGATTAACAGCGGTGCGAACCCCTTGAACCTCAGTAAACAGATAACCCTCGGATATGCTTTGATGTTTTTCTTTATGCTGCTCGTGAGCGGGCTGTCCGTCTACAGCATTTATAACCTGGACAAGACGGCCTTGAACATAAGGGGCAGGTATAACACCCTCTCGAAGCTCCTGACCGAGAAAGAGGAGGGCAAGCAGGGGATATTCGCGAACGAGATGCTCCTCGAAGCCATACGGATCTCCGACAAACAGATCAAGTTCTCGTACGTCATGGTATTGACCGTCGTGGGGGTTACGATGCTGTTCGGTATCGTGCTCACGATATTTATCCCGAAGATGATAACGAAACCCATACAGAGCCTCTTCAACGCGGCCGAGTCGGTGGCGGGCGGGGACTACTCCGTCAGGCTCAGGGACGTGAAGACCTCGAGCGAGATAGATACGCTCGCCAAGGCCTTCAATAACATGATAGACAACATAGAGAGGAACAACAGGGAGCTTCAGAAGAAGAACGAAGAAATAATGAAGCTGCTGGAGACCACGAGGAGGTTCAACGAGCTCCTCGAGTCCGAGATCGCGCAGGCGACGCGCGAGATAGAGGAGAAGCACTGGGAGCTGATGAAGGCCGAGAAGCTGGCGGCGATAGGCGAGCTCGCCACGGGTGTGGCGCACGAGGTGAGGAACCCTCTTTCCGGGATCGGGCTCGCGCTCGAGCTCATGAAGGACGAAACCCAGAACGAGGAGCACAGGCAGACGATAAGGGACATTCTAAACGAGATATCGAGGCTCGAGCGTATAGTTAAAGGGCTCTTCCAGCTCGGGCATCCGAAGAGCCTTCAGCTCATCGAATGCACGCCGAACGATATAGTGGAGAGGGCGCTAAACCTGGTGAGCATGAGGGCGAAGGAGAAGGGGATAACGATTAAAAAAGACCTCGCCTGCAGGAACACCTTTTACGTGGACCACGAGCAGATAGAACAGGTCGTGCTGAACCTGCTCATAAACGGCATAGAGGCCACGGGGAGCAGCGGCGAGGTGCGCGTGGAGACGAGATCCAATAACGGTTCAGTCGAAATATCCGTCTCCGATACGGGCTGCGGAGTGCCGGACGACGAGATGGAAAGGATACTGCAGCCCTTTTATTCGACCAAAGAGACCGGCACCGGACTCGGGCTTGCTATTTCCAGCAGAATAGTGGAGGCTCACAAGGGCAAGCTCCATATATCGAGCCGGGTGGGTGAGGGCTCGACGTTTGTCGTAGAAATTCCGGGAGACCTCAATGCGGAGTTTGGACCGGATGGCAAAGCTGCAGCCGGGCAGGCCGAGAATAACTTGAAACTCAATTAATACGAAGTGATCGGAGAAAACCAGATTAAAATGAGCTCGCTTATACTCATCATCGAAGACGAAAGGCTCCTTTGCAAACAGCTGCATAAGGCGCTCACGCAGGAAGGCTATTCCGTTATATCCTCCTATGAAGGGGGAGAAGGGATCAACCTCGCGAAGAGGGAGGACCCGGACCTTGTGCTGCTCGACCTCAAGCTTCCCGACACGGACGGCCTCGAGGTGCTTAAGGCGTTTTCCAGGTGGGAACACCCCCCCACTACGATAATGATGACGGCTCACGGAAACGTGGAAGTCGCTGTCACGGCCATCAGGGTGGGGGCTTACGACTTTATAGAGAAGCCGTTCCCGCTCGATAAACTGAAAGTGATGGTCCGAAACGCGCTCAAGACGAGCGAGCTCAAGAACAGCCTTAGCGCGGCCGCGACGCGGGCCCAGGAAAAATACGGGTTCGAAACCCTGATCGGCACGAGCGCGGCGATAATCGAGATGAAAAAGCTTTTCAAGAAGCTCACGGAATCCGACCCGCGGACTATCCTCATCACGGGTGAAAGCGGGACGGGGAAGGGCCTTGCGGCAAAGATCCTCCACTACAACGGGGCAAGGAAGCAGGGCCCGTTCATAGAGATAAACTGCGCCGCGATACCCGAGACCCTGCTCGAAAGCGAGCTCTTCGGACATGAAGCGGGCGCATTCACCGACGCCAAGAAGATGAAGAAGGGGATACTGGAGCAGGCGGACGGGGGGACGGTGTTCCTGGACGAGATCGGGGATATGAGCCTCTCGCTCCAGGCGAAGCTGGTCAAAGCCGTCGAGGAGCGCTCTTTCAGGAGGTTAGGGGGCAACAGGGATATATCGGTGGACCTCTCCGTAATCGCCGCCACGAACCACGACCTCAAGTCCCTGGTCAAGCACAGCGAGTTCAGGGAGGACCTGTATCACAGGCTCAGGGTGATAAGCTTCGAAATGCCGTCGCTGAGAAGCAGGAAAGAAGACATCCCCGTGCTCACGGACCATTTCGTCACATATTTCAATACCGACCTCAGCAAGAATATCACGGTCGTTCCGGAAGATATAAAGAAGACGTTCATGAACTACAACTGGCCCGGGAACGTGAGGGAGCTCCGGAGCACCATCGAGAGGGCGGCGCTCCTGAGCGAGGACGGCGTTCTCAATCCCAAATACATAATGCTCGAAGAGGGGGAGAGCCTCAAGGTGCAGAATTCCGACGATAAGATGGTCATAGACATCCCGATAGAGGAAGCCTCTTTATATAAGATAGAAAAGAAGGTTATAACCAAGGCGCTCGACCTCAACAACTGGAACCAGACCCGGACCGCCGAGATGCTGGGTATCACGCGGGAGGTCCTCAGGTACCGGATGAAGAAGTGGGGGCTTCTGAGCTGAGGGTATATTCTGCTCCGGTCCTCCCATGCATCTGTGGAACAGCCGCCGCATTTGTTAACGAAATCAAATAAACCCTGAAACCCTTTGGCCGGAAATTGCGTATATATATTATAAGCTCGATCCGGATTGTTTTATCCCGGGGTCGAAGCGTCCCGACAGGAGAAATATATGAATAAATTTTCGTTCGTATTTGCCGCGCTGCTCGTAATGTCGCTTACAGGCGTGCTCCGCGCTGAAGAAAACGCCGGCGCCGCCAAGGCTCAGGATTCTAAATACGAGACCGCTACATTCGCCGGGGGGTGTTTCTGGTGTATTGAGCCCCCGTTCGACAAGCTCGAAGGCGTAGTCAGCACGACCGTCGGCTATACGGGCGGGAAGGAAAAGGACCCGACCTACGAGCAGGTTTCTTACGGGAAGACAGGGCACGCGGAGTCTATAGAGATAGTCTACGACCCGAAGAGGGTCGCGTACGAAGAGCTCCTCGAAGTATTCTGGATGAATATAAACCCCACCGACTCAGGCGGACAGTTCGTCGACAGGGGGATGCAGTACAGGCCCGCTGTCTTCTATCACGGGGAAGCCCAGAAAAAGGCGGCCGAGGCGTCGAAAGCCAAGCTCGATAAATCGGGCAGGTTCGATAAGCCCGTCGTGGTCGAGATAGTCGAGGCGACTGAGTTCTACCCCGCGGAGGACTACCATCAGAAGTTCTACCAGAAGAGCCCCGTCAGGTATAAAACCTACAGGTGGGGCTCCGGCAGGGACCAGTTCATCGAGAAATACTGGGGCGAGGCCGCGCTCAGCCACTGATTAAACCCCGTGATATTTTATGCCGCGCCGAGTATAATATAGTCGTTGAAGAGACTGCTAACCATAACGGCAGTCGTTATGTTTCTCTGCGGCTGCGGAAAAAATAACGAAATCGTTTACGTCCTCGCGAACGACTCCTACCGATGCGAGGACTTCGAAGTGATCAAGGAAAAGATGGTGGTGCTCATTAACAGGGCGAGGGCGCAGAGCAGGAACTGCGGCTACAAGATATACACGCCCGCCGGGGAAGTTACGTGGAACCCGACGCTTGCGAGGGCCGCCCTCGACCATTCCGTCGATATGGCGACAGCGGATTTCGTAAGCCACAGCGGCTCCGACGGCAGCCACGTGGACGAGAGGGTAGAGGAGCTTAATTACGAGTGGATGAGCGTCGGCGAGAACATATCGGCCGGTAGGGAGAGCTCGGAAGAGGTGGTGGTGGCGTGGCTCCTCAGCCCCGAGCACTGCGAGAACGTAATGAGGGCGAGCTTCACGGAGATAGGAGCCGCGTGCTTTCACAACAAGGACACCAAAAACAAAACGTACTGGACGGTTGTTTTCGCCTCTCCCGACGAGGGGGTATTGAAGAGGGCTAATCTTCGAGAATAGCTATGGGCCTGACCCATCCGGCGCTCGCGCTCAAAATCTTTATGGGAGGGCATGCGACCGTGAACCCGTAAGGGGGGAGCAGGTCTAGGTTAGTGAGTTTTTCTATCTGGCAGTATTCACTCTCGATACCGGCGAAATGAGCCCCCCAGATGACGCTCTTATCCCCCGTACTCTTGAATTCATCCACCATCGCCCGGAAGGGCCTGTCCCACCCCGCAGAATCCGTCCCCATCACCTTCACGCCCTGAGAGGCGAGCCAGAGTGTGGACTCCTTCCCCAAGCCCGGGAACTCCGACCAGTATTCCTGCTTTCCCCAGAGCCTGTCGGCCCCTGTCATTACGAGGACAATGTCGAAGGGTTTCAGTTCATATCCCGTTTCGCCGAGCGACTTTTTCAGGTCGTCGGTCGAAATGAGCTCTCCCGGCTTCTTGTGCCTCATGTCTATCACCACCCCGTCCCCGTAGAACCACTCTACCGGAAGCTCGTCTATGGTCTTCGCCTTCTTCCCTTCGGATACCGGGTGATAGTGCCAGGGCGCGTCCATATGAGTGCCTACGTGAGTGCCGAGCGTCACGTACTCGTTCGCCCAGCCGAGTCCCCCCGGCAGGTCGGTGCGGGCGCACTCGAAACGCATCATCATGTATTCAGCCGTGTCCTCGTGCCTTTCGTATGTTATCTCGAGCCTCTGGTGCTCGGGGCCGGGGGCCGGTTCCACCGTAATGCCGAGGTCTATAATTCGTCTTCGGGGGGTCATACGGCTATTATATTTAAATTCCCCGTCGATTAAAAGAGAGGGAGAGCCGCATGAAGCGAGAGCACACGCGCGATAAGAGGAGGCTCGGCACGTCGGATATGTTCCTTTCCCCCGTCGGGCTCGGGTGCGTCCAGTTCAGCGGGCGGAAAGGTTTATCGGGACTCCTCTGGCCGCCCCTGAGCGCACACCGGATAAGGGAGATTGTGCGGGTATCGGTCGAGGGAGGGATAAACTGGTTCGACACCGCGGAGCTATACGGGTGGGGGGAATCGGAGAAAGCCCTCTCCCGCGCGCTCGGGGAATTGAAAATTCCGAGAGCGAGCGTGGCGCTCGCCACAAAGTGGTGGCCCGCCCTTAGGAGGGCCGGGTCTATGGGGAAGACCATAGACGACAGGCTCCGGTTCCTCAATACTGAATACATAGACCTCCATCAGATACACAACCCCTTTTCTCTTTCCACGGTCGGCTCGCAGATGAGGGAGATAGCGAAGCTCGCCGGGAGCGGCAAGGTGAGGTACGCGGGGGTTAGTAATTTCTCGGCCGACAGGATGCGGAAGGCGCACCTCGAGCTGTCGCGCCTCGGCCTCGCGCTCGTGTCGAACCAGGTGAATTACAGCCTGCTCAGGAGGGAGATAGAGTCAAACGGGGTGCTCGGGGCGGCAATGGACCTGGGCGTGACTATAATCGCGTACTCGCCCCTCGCGCGGGGGCTGCTGACCGGGAAGTTCCACGACCGCCCTGAGACGATCCGTGAGAGGAATATTTTCAGGAGGTTCTACGGCTCTCTCAACGAGACAAATCTCGAGAGATCGAGGCCCGTCGCGGAGGCACTCAAGGCAGTCGCCGAGAAGTACGGCGCGACGCCTTCTCAGGCGGCCCTCAACTGGCTCATGAATTTCCACGGTGAGAGCGTAATCGTCATTCCGGGCGCAACGAGCACGGATCAGGCGGCGGATAACGCCGGGGCCATGAATTTCAAACTCTCCGCGGACGACCTCGCTTATCT
>JAHKKQ010000043.1 GCA_020027805.1 Candidatus Dadabacteria bacterium | reverse complement strand
TCACCCTGGCCGATGTTTTCCTGCGCGGGGTTTTCCCGGGGATAAACAGGTTTACGGCAAACGGTTTACCGGTCAGCGCGCGGATTTGCCGTATCGCTGAATCTATCTCACCGGGCGGAAGGTACCCGCCGGGGTAAGAGCCCAGGCCTCCCGCGTTCGACACGGCGGCGACTAATTCGGGAGTCGTCGGCCCGCCCGCCATTGGAGCCTGTATAATCGGGTGCTCTATACCAATCATATCGCGGAGTTTTCTTGTTTGCCCGGGCCAGAAATCCGAATTCATATTATCCCCCGATGGTACGGCTGAAGATGATGGATTTATTTTACATTATACAGATCAGGTGCGGGGATAACGAACGAGTTTGCGGAAATGGAATATAAATACGCGACCCGCTAACCAATGAAACATCTCGCATGGCGGTAAAGCGGGTTAATTGCCGCTCCGGCCGTCCTCGACCGCGCGGAGCCGTTTCATGAGGAACTTACGTTCGGATTTGATCGTGGCAAGCTCTAGCGATTTGCGGAAATAATTTGCGGCGGCCTTTCTGTTATTGAGGAGCTCCTCGAACTCGCCGAGGACCGCGTAGAGAAGGTAATAAGAATCAAGCTGCTCGCGGTCCTTTATCGCTTCGACCGCTTCGATCGCCGCTTTCGGGCTGTGGACTTTTGAAATGGCCACCGAGCGGTTAAGCGCGACGACCGGAGAATCGTCCATATTTACCAGCAGGTCGTAAAAGTGCAGTATCCGCCGCCAATCCGTCGATTCGTAGTCCCTGGCCGCGCAGTGGCAGGCGGCGATGCTCGCCTGAAGATGATAAACGCTCAGCTCATCGCCTTCAGTAGATTGCATCAGGTGAAATAAACCCCTGGCTATCATCCCCCGGTCCCATCGCGACCTGTCCTGATCTTTAAGCCGGAGAATGTTTCCGTCCGTGTCCAACCGGGCCTGAAGCCGCGCCCCATTGAGAAGCATAAGCGCCAGGAGCGCATGGACGCCGGGCCGATTGCCGACGGGGTGCCCGGCCAGCAGCGCGCAGAGGCGGACCGCTTCATGGCAGAGCTCTTTCCTTATGAGGTTATCGCCCTCGGAGGCCTTGTAGCCCTCGTTGAACAGCAGGTACAGGGTCTGCAGCACGCCGTCGAGACGCGCTCTCAACTCATCGCCCGTCGGGAGCTCGAAGGGGATCGAGGCCTCGCGGATCTTTCGTTTTGCGCGCGTGAGCCTCTTGGCAATTGCCGCTTCGGATGTAAGGAATGCCTTCGCGATTTCTCCGGCGCTGAACCCGCAAAGGGTCTTTAGGGCAAGCGCTACCTGGGCTTCCCGCGGAACCAGCGGATGGCAGCACATGAACATCATCCACAAACGGTCGTCCCTGATCTCGTCCTTGAAAGACACCGAATCCTCTCCTCCGGAAATTGCCGTGGCATCCTCCATAAAAAAGGCGATATCGATTTCCTTATTCCGGAAGACCTTGTCGCGCCTTATCAGGTCGAGCGCCAGGTTTTTTGAAACCTGCGTGATCCAGGCGGCGGGATTCCTGGGGACGCCGTAATAAGGCCAGGTCTGTAACGCCCTGGCGAGCGCCTCCTGGACCACGTCCTCGGCAAGATTCAGGTGCCTGGCCCCGAAAATCCTCGTCAGGGTAGAAACCATCTTACCCGCTTCATGGCGGAAACAATGCTCCACGACACTGGTTATCTCCCCGGGCTCAGTTCCCGGGGAGATGTCGGGGTCAGTCATCCGATACTTTCGCCTCTCAATTGAATTGCGATGCGCCCGCTTGCGATACCTCTTCCTCCTCATCTTTGTCGAGTAGGCTAAGCGCAACAGCGCACTCGGGGGCAACCGGCCTGACCTCGACCGTCGCGCCATACATTAAGGCGGGGTACTCCTTCGCGATCTCGGCCGCCTCGTCGAGGCTGTCCACACGGAGTAGAAAATAACCGGCGATCGCTTCCTTGGATTCCGCAAAGGGACCGTCCGACACAACCCTGCCGTTTTTCTGTGAGACGATTTTGCCCTCGAACATGAGCGGCTTACCGGCCTTAGCCTTGCCCTCCGCAATCAACCGGTCGTACCAGGCATACATCCGCGTAATAACCTCTTGTATTTCTTCAGGCGAAAGGCCCTTATGCCACCCGGTGCCCCGGAACAACAACATATATTCGGTTATCGGCTGCGTAGCCATAATCGTTCTCCTTACCAAATTTATTTCTTACGCCTAAACGACGAATGAACGGAGGGCATTCAGGACAACACATCAAAGATTTATATAATCAGCCCCCGGACACTACCTGAATAATTATACGCAGTCCCGCTCCCCGGAACCACATAAACTTCAATGAGCCGGCCGTCTTGACCCGCGCCGGCGCTCCCCCCGGTGTGGAGAATTCAACGCTATGGTTTAAGGTTAAAGAGCTCCTGGTTCGTCTGCATGTCTATAGGCACCGAGTGATGGTCGTGCGTGATCACCCATTTACCGTCTAACTTCCTGTAGCAAACCGTCCCCCGCGCCCACATGTCCATCTCCTTCCCATCGGTCATCTTTCCGGTGAAGCGGTAGAGTCCGTGGCTGAACGCCATACCGTCACCAGCAGTAATGCTCAGGTCGCGGACTTCGCACTCAATAGGGCCCTCGAACGCAGGTAAACACATCTCCCAGATTTTCCTGTACTCATCCCGTCCCTTGTATTCGAGGGGCGGCATGATGTCGAACAGCCTGATTTCAGGGGCGTAGAACGACATTATAGCGTCGATGTCTCTTCTCCGCATCGCCTCTCTCCAATCGTCGATCAGGCTCCTTATCCCAGATTCCTGATTCGCCTTCTTAGTGCTCATGTTATTCTCCTTTCAATGAAATTATTTTTCTTCCAGGACTGACAATATATTACCGGCAGGGTCTTTAAACCACGCTATCTTGGGCCCCTCGCCGCGGAAGATACCTTTTTCGTCCGTTTTGAGCTCGTCTTCGTTATAGATCTCGAACCGCACGCCGCGTGAGGTCAGTTCCTCGACTGCATCTTCAACATTGTCCGCGGGGAAATTGAGGATGGTAAAAGTCGCCGGAGTGTGGTTGGGTTTCGGATATATTAATATATCGGTTCCGCCCGCGATGTGCAGGGTTAACAGGCCGTGCGATTCCGAAACTTCAAGCCCGAGCGTCTTACCGTAAAACCTTTTGGCTTCTTCAATGTCGTTTACAGAAAAGCCGCTGAACGCCTTAGTGTTTTTAAACATGGGTTCTCTCCTCTACTCCAAGTCCGCGCAGTCTCATTCGCAGACAGATAATTTCGCAACAGTTACTACCTCAGTCGAAATTAACACGAACGCTACGGCTGAAGGTCGAATAACGCCTTGCCGCTCTCCATATCGAATGGCGAGGAGTAATGTTCATGCACAACCATCCATTGTCCGTTTATCTTTTGGAAGCATACGGTCGCACGCATCCACGAGGCTTTTTCCTCTCCGCTCTCGTCAGTCCCACCGCACCTGTTAAGATAATGTGAGAATGCGACGCCGTCTCCAACCGCGATATTCATGTCCCTGATCTCAAAGGTTATCGGGCCCTGACAGAAAGAAAGACACGCTTCCCAGTGCTTTTTATACGCATCTGCTCCCTTAAATTGCAGCTGGGCTATGGCGTCGAACGACACTATGTCCGGCGCGTAGATGGACATAATCCCGTCGATGTCTTTAGCACGGAACGCCTTTGCCCAATTGTCTATCAGCTCCCGTATGCGGGCTTCGTCATTGACTTTATTTGCGCTCATGATTTTTCTCCTTTGTATTTATTTGCATATATACGACGAACGAGCGGAAGATTTCAGGACACTTTCTGCGATTTTTTATCTGTCCGGTCAAAAAGCAGAGCAGTTTTGGCGTTAATCAACCGTATGAAACCACTTCTCAGGCGTCTGTCTCAGGATACCGCCGAAATATTGATCGTCGAGGCTCTTGAAATCCCACGACCCCCAGGAATGCGGCGTGAGACAAATAACTACCCCGCCCCCCGCTGAAAACCCCGGCCCTACCCTCGGGTCTTCGAGCCCGGTCTTTGTTATATAGCGCTTAAGAATCTTTGCGGCAATCTCATTGAAACGCTCTCCCTGGATTATCTCCGCAGTCCCCGACGCGCTCACCCACAACTCGTCCCCCTGCCTCCTCCTGCTGTCGACCACGACCGAAGCCTGCGGGCGGGCGGCAACGTTCCTGGCCTTCCGCGCGGAGGGAGACGTCTCTACATAAAAACGCCCGTCCTCGAAGAGATACCAGACCGGTGTGAGGTGTATGGTGCCGTCGTCGTTGTGCGTTGCAAGCGTCGCATAGTGACGCCCGTTTAGAAAATCCAGCATAGAATCGCTTAATTTAGCCATAATTGCCCTCATGAAGTTTTATTTATAATTTGTTTGATGCCGTTCATAAGTATTTGGTTTCAGCAGGTGCCGACTCCCAAGCGTCGTTCCAGCCGTCTTCATAACGCACATGCGCTCCCGCGAGCTCCCCGGCCGTAGCGTCGTCGAGACAGGCGACGTTAACGGCGTAGAACTCGCCGCGCACTACCTCGCCGAGGAAGGTGATGTCTAGATACGCCCTGCCGAACGGCTTCACTCCGCAACGGCTGCAGAAGAGGTGGTGTACGGTGCTGCTCCCGAACTGGTAATCAGTGAGAGAGTCCTCTCCCTGAAGCAGCCGGAACTTGTCGGCTTTGACAAGGACTTTCCAGTATCTCGTCTTTGCACAGATAGAGCAGTTGCACCTGCTAGTATCCCGCGCGAGGTCAGCCTCGCATTCGAAGCGGACGCCGCCGCAGTGGCAGCTTCCAAGATATGTCTTTTTCATGGATACTCCGATTGTCTAAATTTCATAACCGCCCCGTTATCGCTGGGTATTTTTTCTTCGGGCTGATAACAAAGCAGGACGAGACCGTTACCGAAGGTCTTTGTGAGTAAATTTTTCATATCAGGCCTGCTTATGAAATCTTTGAATAACGGTTCTTTCGCCCGCTCAGCAGCCACGCGTCCAGGCTGTACGCCATAGGACCTGCGAGGAGTATGATGAGCGAGCTGACCATCATGCTGAACGGGTATGAAGCGCCCTTAAGGAAGCCGTTCGGAAGTGTGACGAGCGCCGCCACGAGCATGTTGATCGTTATGGCGAAAGCGGCTGGCCTGGTGAGGAGCCCTACGATCAGCAGAAATCCGCCGATGAACTCGGTATAGCAGCTCAGGTAAGCGAGGATCGGGTGAATGCCCATCTGGGAAACAAAGATATCTATGGTAGCATCGATTCCCTGGCCGCCGAACCATCCGAGTACCTTCCCGGCTCCGGCCAGGAACAAAATTATACCGACTGTCAACCGCAGCAGAAGTAAAGAGATGTTAAGTAAAGTTGCGTTCGTTTTTATCATCAGACTCATTCGCCTTTTCTCCTATTCGCATCTTTTTCTCCCAGCCCGACAAATAATTTCTATTGCCCGGTAATCCCTCACAAACTTGTCGCGCATCGAAGCTTAATTCCTTGCCGCGCCTTCGGCAATAGTCTTCATATTCGCCAAGCCCTTCTCGAAGTTGCCGCCGATCATTTTGTCCATATCGATAAACATACTGATCGCCTTGGCTATAAAATTGTTTTTACCCTCCATGCTCCAGGTCACCATGGTCTGCTCGCCCTCGGGCTCGAATGTGAACTCTGCAGTATTCGTCGCGGCGAAAGGCTTAAGGAATTCGAGCTTGATCCTGACCAGATCGTTCGGACGGCTCTCGGTGATCGTCATAATCCCTTCGCCTACCTCCGAGTTCCCCGACCATTTGTAGACCGCGCCTGTTCCGGCGGGCGGACCTTCGTATTTCTGCTTCATCGCCGGATCTATCCCGACCCAGGGGGACCATGCCTCCCAGTTGTGGAAATTATTCACCCGCTCAAACACCTCGGGCGCGGGGGCCGGAATCACTCCCGACCGCACGACGCGGAATTCGGACGGCTGCATGGCGACGAGACCGATAAATATTATAATGATTACAGCCAGAACTATCAGGATTTTTTTGAGCATAACAATCCCCCTATTTTTTTATTCCGACTATACGACGAACGAACGCCCGAATAAAGGACAGTTTAATCGATTTTTCCCGGACGCCCGAGAACTTTTTTTATGAGTGATCCGATGATCCGAACATAAGCGAACTATAAAAAACCTCTTACTTTATCAGTCCGCAAGTGTTAAAATGTAAGTACATCTATATAGGCAGGGGAGGTGATTTACGTGAGGGAGGACATAGACATCAGACTTCTCGACTACTTTTATTACGACCACTCCGAAGTGGACAAGGCCCAAAGCCTCGTCATCGTTCAGGAAGAACCGGCATACGACCCCAGTCAATCCGGAGAGAAGCGCGCATCCGAAGCGGACGATAAACATTAGAGCAGGGACGAGCTAATAAATACTTTCCGATTCGCAGGTGTAATCGCCTAAAATGCGGAAACCGAGAGCTATCACTTGGTTTATTCTATAATAACTATATCTTCCTCAACTCTTATGAAATCGACGGGCAGATCGCGCCTGGGTATTGAAACTATCGAGAACCTGAATGCCGGCGCAGGATTATCAAATTCGCTAACCTCATCCTTGATTACGGCTGCAAGCTCGGTGTCGAACTCTAAAGCGGCCAGTATGCTCGTACCAAACCCATCAAAGTTCTGAGTCGAAACGAGAACGATGTTCTCAGAGAAATCCACGTCCGGAAGTTCGAAGAAGCTGAATAAACAGCTCTGTCTGAACCTGTTCCAATCCCGGGCCGTTTTTATAACCAATTGAGTCTGTGCCCAGGGGCAATCAGGAGGGCGCTCTCCCAAGAAGCCCGCCGTGGTTAAAATGTCCGTGACCTCGAGCTCGCCCTCGAACCCCGGCATGCCCTCCTCTTCCGCGATCACCTCCTCCACAGTCTGGTCGGTCACGACCGTCGTGCTCCCTCCCGCATTCGCATCGAAGCACGGGTCGGACGAGGTCAATATATAGCAGAAATTCTGAGCGTCATCGCCGTCGTTACAGCCGAGCATTAAAAAAATAAATGGAATAGCCAAGAGATACTTTCTCATTTCCACCCTCATCCGCTTCGGGTTTAACGAGTTTCACCCCGTTATGTTAAAAATATAACATATTTTACTAATTCATGCGCTGTTTATCAGTTTGCGGCCGGGAGCGCTTCTCCCGTTAAACCCTTTACATATATGTTTTCTGAATGTATACCGTATCTAAAAAATCCATCCCTTAATTCTCGTCCCGGATTGCCAAAGATAATTTCGATCCCTATAATCCTAAGCATTAAATAAAGCAGAGGAGCCGTTATGGTCATAAGCCACAGGGAAAGGCACAAGACAGAGCGTATAGGCTGGCTCCGCGCCGCGGTGCTAGGGGCCAACGACGGAATCGTATCCACGGCGAGCCTCGTAGTGGGGGTCGCAGCATCGAACGCCTCGCACCAGAGCGTGCTCATCGCGGGCGTCGCGGGCCTCGTGGCGGGGGCGCTCTCCATGGCGGCCGGCGAATACGTGTCCGTGAGCTCGCAGGCGGATACTGAACAGGCCGACCTCGGGCGTGAACGCAAGGAGCTCACTACGGATATAGAAAGCGAGCGCGACGAGCTCACGTCAATATACATCGGACGGGGACTCGACCCCGGGCTCGCGAGGCAGGTCGCGCTCAAGCTCATGGAGAACGACCCGCTCGCGGCGCACGCCCGTGACGAGCTCGGCATAACGGAAGCCGCGAGCGCGCGTCCTATACAGGCGGCGCTGACGTCGGCGCTCACGTTCGCGGCGGGCGCGGCCCTTCCCCTCCTCGCGGTGCTCGCCGCCCCGCTACCCGTCACAGTCCCCGTTGTTTCAGGGACGTCTCTCCTGTTCCTGGCAATACTGGGCGCATTGGCCGCGCAAACGGGCGGCGCCTCCATACTGAAAGGCGCTGTCCGTGTCACGTTCTGGGGCGCTCTCGCAATGGGGTTGACGGCGGGCGTCGGCGCGCTCTTCGGCACGTCAGTCTGAAACCCGCAAACCCGGCAAGTATTTTCAGGACCTTATGAACCGGCCGCAATAAGGCTTATAATTAGGAACCAAATCCAAGGAGACAGTCATGAGAAGCAATGCACCCCTCGTAACATCGATAGTCGTAGCCATAATCACACTAGGCTTAATTTTTTCCTGGAGTATAGGCGCGTTCACACAGGACGCAGGGCCCTGCGCAGAGGATATACAGACAGTATGCCCGGGCATCAAGCCGGGGGGCGGCAAGCTCTCCGGGTGTCTCAAGGAAAACGCGAGCCAGCTCTCGAGGGGCTGCAAGATTCACCTGATTAAGATTGCGAGGCAGGTAGAACAGGTAAACCAGGCATGCGAGGACGACATCACGTCGCTATGCGCGAGCGCAGGGGACAAGAAGGCCGAAGTCATGCAGTGCCTCCAGTCGAACGAAGCCAAGCTTACGCCCGACTGCAAGTCGTCGCTGGCCGGCGCGATGGGCAACTGAAACAGGAACGCGACATCACCGGCGCCTGCAGGAATGCCGGATGAGTTCCAGGCTAACACTGCACAACGGCTGCATAAGAAGCGCATACGTGATCCGGCCGCGTGCTTCTCAGCTTTCGGTCATCGACCAGATGAGCGCGAGCACTTCGGTGACGTTCACAACGGACCCGCCGCCGATGTCAGCGGTGTGGACTTCGATCGTCTCGCCAAAGATATTGTAAATCGGCCTCTCGGCGGTCCCCTGGAGGCTGTGCCTTAAAAGATCGATGGGACGCTCCGCGTCGCCGTAATCCTGGTGCCAGGAATTAAACGCGACCATGTCGTGACTGGCATTATGCTGAACCATCGCCCGCGCCCTGTATTTCCCCTCCGCCGCTACCCACTCAATGGTCGAAAACGGCCACAGGTCATACTCCGTCACCTCGGGCTGGAAGTTGTAGTTCTTCTTCTCCCCGATCGCGGCACTGAATTTCAGGGCAGCGAAATCGAGCCTCGCCCCGCCCATCCCCTTTGCCGACATCTTCGGAATACTTCTCTTACGTGCCATAGCGTGCCTCCTCTGCGGATTTCTCGAAGGACAGACCGATTGCGTAGACGGGAAGCAAATGGAGTAAATCCGGGAAGGTGCGTGCAGTCGCCCGACTTACTCAGATTCACTATAGCAATCCAGCCGCCGTAAACGGGAGGTTCTTAGGCCTGTGACTTTGCGTCCCATTCTTTCAAATGGTTTGCCCTTCTAGTTAAGAATCATTCTAATATAAAGCACGCTTCCGTGTCAATCGATTTTACGCTTAGTGGAAGGGGGGGAGCAACGAATTATCTCGCGGCACCCCTGGTACCATGCCTGTAGCGCTTTCTTGGGCCCGCCCGGTTATTCTCCTCTTGTCGAGAGTACATTATCTGACAGCGATAAGAAGACTTCTTTCCACTCTTCGAGACTCAGATTCCCCATGCCATCGCCCAGACGCACAACGATGATCTTGGCGTCGGGATTTACATAGAGAAACTGTCCAAGGTGGCCTACAGCCATGAAGTCGGATCGGTCCGGGGAGATTAACCACCACATATACTGATAATCCCAAGAACTGCCTGCACTTGTATCGATTCGCGTGGATTCAACAACCCACGCCTCGGGAACGATCCGGCGACCATTCCACGCACCCTTGTTCAAGTAGAGCTGTCCAATCTTGGCGAAGTCCCGTGCGGTAGCAGCGAGGCAGCAGCCAGTTTTCTCCAACCCGCCCGGCGTATGATCGATACTCCACGCTCCTTCATACTCCATGCCAAGCGGGTTCCAGACGCGCTCCTGCATGTACCGGGTTACGCTCTTCTGACCGAGGGCGCGATTGAGCGCGAGGGTCAGCAGAAAGGCATCACCCGATTTGTAGAGAAACCGGCTGCCAGCAGGCTCCCGCAGCCTGAGTTTTAATATCTCCTCTTCCAGCCGGTCAGTGTAGTAGAAGCGGACATGAATCCCCAGGGGGAAATCGTTTTCCTCGTAGTCTATGCCGGAAGTCATCTGCAAGAGGTGCCTGAGAGTGACAGAATCGAACCCATACCGCGCCAGTTCAGGGACAAGATCCGTCACAGGCTGATCGACCGACCGGAGATAGCCATCGTCGATGGCGCAACCGACCAATAGGGAGAGCACCGACTTTGACATTGAAAACGACAGCGATGGAGTTGTGCGGTCGTATCCGTGGTAGTACTTTTCGAATACAATCTGACCGTCCTTTACCACCAGGAAAGCCGTTGTCTGACTCTTCTCGAGTAAATCGATGAGTTCGATGTCCTTGCGGCCGCCGAAGCTAATCTTCAGAGAAGAGTATTCCGGACCGGCACCCTCACGAAACCGGAAGGTCAGCGGTGCGGGTGTAAGCTTGCGCTGGGGGAAGATGCGATAGTCATCGATGCCCGAAAAGTTGTAATAAATGGTCCGATAGACTGTCACCGGTCCTGCGACCGCAAGCCACCAAATTAGCACTATCACTAATGCGCTTAATAAGACCGCAATGTACGGCTTGATACGTCGCAAGGCCTTGATCCACTCCTGGAGAACGCTGCTCCGCTCTTCTTTATTGTTCCGGCGGACGGCTGCGGCCGATTTCAGAAAGTATATGAGCGGCTGCCGATTCCGCCCAATTTGGGGTGAGGGGCGCTTCAGTAAGCCACTTGGTCATATTGCTCGGCTGAGCGAAGTCCCCGAGCCTTCCGAGGACATACGCGGCGTAGAAAGCGGCCCACTCCTCGTGGCGCACGCCCCGGAGCACGGTCTCCTCGTATTCGTGATGCGCGGCCCCCGCTGCGCGCAAAGCTTCCGCAAGCCCTTCCTTTGTCGGCAGATTACTCATGTGTTTAGTCCAGGGGGAATGATAACCAAAATTTAATCGGAGGTAAAAATAGCAGCGGGGGAAGGATTTGAACCTCCGGCCTTCGGGTTATGAGGGCGATTTAAAACTATTTTGGGGCCTTGGCCATATTGTTTTCATCGTAAATCTCCCATCCGCCGCCTAGAGACTTATAGACCGCGACGAGAGATGTGTGGAGGTCGGTTTCGCTCGCCGCAAGCTGTGTCTGAGCCTGCAGCAGAGTGCGCTCGGCGTCGAGGACGTCGAGGAAATTCGCCACCCCGAAGTCGTACCTCATCCTGGCAAGCTTCATCGCCTTCTCGCTTTCGGCCGCCGCCTCGACAAGGTACTTGTGCCTCTCGATCTCCTGATTATGGCCGACGAGCGCGCCGTCCACGTCCTCAATAGCGCTCAGCACCGTGAGCTGGTACTGGGCGAACGCCGCCTGGGTGCGGGCGTCCGCGGCTTCGACCCTCTGATACACCCGCCCGAGATCGAAAGCCGGCCAGAAGATGTTGGGGCCGATGGAGAAAGCCCCCGCGCCGCTCTCGAACACGCCCGCGAATGTATCCGCCTGCAGCGATACGCTTCCCAATATGCTTATCCGCGGGAAGAGGTCGGCCGTGGCGATGCCTATAGCTGCCGTAAACGCCGCCAGGTTCCGCTCGGCGACCCTTATGTCGGGCCTCCTCTCCAGCAACTCGACCGGGGTGCCCACCTTGATGACATCGGGGACTTTGGGGAACGGCTTGGGCTCAAGGAGCTCGGTCAAATATGCAGCCGGCTGCTGACCCGTGAGCACGCCGAGCCTGAATATGGTTCTCTTCACCCTGGCTTCGAACGGCGGTATGATTGCGAGCGTATTGTTGAGCTGCGCCCTTGCCCTGGAGGTGTCGAGCTCGGTCCCCCTGCCCCCCTCCAATAACACTATCGTGAGGTCAAGCGTGTTCTGCTGGTTGGCAGCGTTTCGCCTGGCAACGTCGAGCTGGTTCTGCGCACCCCGGAGCTCGAAATAGTTCCTCGCGACCTCGGCCAGTAGCGACACTATCACGTCCCGCCTCGCGGCTATGCGGGATTCGAGCTCGGCCGTATCGGCCTCTATAGTCCGCCTTATGCGTCCGAAGAAGTCGAGCTCCCAAACGGCGTCGAACCCCGCGTCGTAGAGATCGGCTTCCCTGTCAACGCCCGGGAAGACAGTCGACTCCCCGACCCTCTGCCTCGTGTAACTCGCGTCGAACGGCACTATAGGCGCAAGCTCGAACTCGGTCTCCGTCCTTAACGCGCGGGCCTCCATGATCCGCGCGGTCGCTATCTGTATGTCGTAGTTACCCGTGAGCGCGTCCCGGACGAGTCTGTCGAGCACGGGGTCGCCAAACGCGCTCCACCACTCGATCTCTATCGAGTCCGTGGAGAAGTCCTTTGCGCCGGAGTCCTGAAAGGATTCGGGGAGCTCCGCCTGCGGGGTCTTGTAGTCAGGGCCCACCATGCAGCCCGCTGATGTCAGCAGGCAAATTATCAGTATAGACGCCGATAGATATTTCATTTCGTTATGACGCTCCGGGACCTTCTGGATTCTGTGAACTTCCTGATGACGACGTAGAACACAGGGGTTAAAAAGAGGCCGAAGAACGTGACCCCGAACATGCCGCTGAATACGGACGTGCCCAGAGATTGACGCATCTCGGCGCCCGCGCCGGCCGCGATCTATAAGGATGGCGTTCTTACACGCGAGACCCACGAGCACGACGAATCCTATCTGCGTGAGGATGTTGTTGTCCATGCCCCGGAGCCACAATCCCGTTATCGCGGACAGAAGACACATGGGCACGATGAGTATGATTGCGAGAGGCAGCGACCAGCTCTCATAGAGCGAGGACAATATGAGGAATACGAACAGCACGCAGAGAGGGAATATGAATAGCGACGCGTTACCCTGCGTGACCTCCTGATAGGCGAGGTCGGTCCATTCGAATCCCACGCCCGCGGGCAGTATCTGCCCGGCGAGCCTATCCATCGCTTGAATCGCCTGTCCCGAGCTGAACCCCGGCAGAGTGGCGCCGTTCACCTCGATCGCGGGGAAAAGGTTGTAGCGCACGACGCGGTCCGGCCCTGTTTCGCTCTTTATGTCGACAACCGAGCCCAGAGGGACGGAGTCCCCGCTTGCGCTGCGCGTCCTTAGCTTCGCGATGTCCTCGGGCTGCTGACGGAAGCCCCCTTCCGACTGCGCCGTGACGCGGTACACACGGCCGAAGAGGTTGATGTCGTTCACGTACACCGAGCCCAGATACACCTGAAGCGTGTCGAAGATATTGGTGAGCGGGACGTCGAGCTTCTTTGCCTTGGTCCTGTCGACCTCCGCATATATCTGGGGCGTCCTCGTACTGAACGTGGTGTATACCCTCGTCAGGCCAGGCTCCTGGTTCGCGGCTCCGATCAGGGCGTAAGCCGCCTTCTCGAGCTCCTTCAAGCCCACGCCGGAGCGGTCCTGGACCATCATCTTGAACCCGCCCGCCGTGCCTAGTCCCCTGACCGGCGGGGGTGAGATGACAATCAGCCTCGCTTCCTGTATAACGGAGAGCCTCTGGCTCAAGTCGGCTATTATCTGATCGAGCGTGGGGCCGTTCCTGGCCCTCTCGCTGAACGGGGCGAGCGGGGTGAATATGACGCCCGCGTCCGAGCTGTTCGAGAACGTGGCCCCCGAGAAGCCCGCAAACCCTACCGCATAGGTGATGCCCGGCGTATCGAGGATGATATTTGTCGCGCGGGCGATGACGGCGTCGGTCCTCTCTAGGGACGCGCCGTCCGGAAGCGCTACGTCCACGATGAGATACCCCTGGTCCTGAGCGGGAATGAACCCCGAAGGCACCCTCGTGAATCCGAGATACGTGAGCCCGATGAGCCCGCAATAAACGATTATTGCAATGGTGCTGAAGCGCAACAGTCTGTTGACGGAGCGGCCGTAAGAGTTTGACGCGCGGTCGAAGAAGCGGTTGAAAGCGCCGAACACTTTTTTCAAAACCAGGTTGACATAAGGCCCGACGAACCATCCGGCGGCGCATCCGGCGGCGAATAGCCCGATGCGGACCGCCCAAAGGGCCGCGGTACTTTCGGAAGTTGCCGCGGGGTCGTAACCGTTTCCAGGAATATGTATTCCGAGAAGGGATGCAACAGAACCTGTCAGCAGTGAATATACCGCGAAGCCCGCAATTGCAGCTATGCCCACGCGCGGCAGCGGCTCCTGCTTTTCGGCCTCGCTATCCGGCTTGATGAGCTGTACCGCCCTCGCTGGCGCGAGAGTAAGCGCGTTTACGGCGGACAGGATAGTGGATACCGCGATAGTAAGCGCGAACTGTTTGTAAAACTGGCCGCTTATGCCGGGGAGGAACGCAGTAGGTATGAACACCGAGCTAAGTACGAGGGTGATCGCGAGCACGGGGCCGGTGATCTCGGCCATTGCTTTTAACGTGGCCTCCCTGGGCTCGAGTCCTTTCGACATCCAGCGCTTGATGTTCTCAACGACGACGATAGAGTCGTCCACCACGATGCCAATCGCGAGCACGAGGCCGAACATCGAGAGGTTGTTGAGCGAAAACCCGAAGGCCGACATTACGGCGAACGTGCCGACGAGCGACACTACCGCGTCTATCATCGGCAAGAGTGCTGCCTTCCAGTCCTGAAGGAATATTATGACGACTATGAATACGAGGATGAACGCGATGTAAAGCGTGTGGAACACTTCGTTGATGGATTGCTGTACGAATATCGTCGGGTTGTAGACGATCCTGTATTCGAGCCCGTTGGGGAAGTCCTTGCTGATCCGGGCCATCGTTTTCTCGACGGCCTGTGCCGTGGCGAGCGCGTTTGACCCTGGGAGCTGGAATATGCCGATAGCCTGCGCGGGCTTGCCGTCGAGATAACTGTTGACGCCGTAGTCCCTCGCTCCGAGCTCTACACGCGCCACATCCTTCAGGCGGGTGATCCGCCCTTCCTCGCCTGTCCTGATGACTACGTCTGAGAACTGATCGGCCTCTACGAGCCTCCCGAGCGTGTTGACCGAGAGCTGGTAGGCGTTGCCCTGGGGCACGGGGGGCTGCCCTATGACGCCGGCGGCGACCTCGACGTTCTGCTCGCGGAGCGACTGCACTACATCGCTCACGGTCATGCCCATCGCGGCGATCCTGTTCTCGACCAGTACCTTGGCCTTGTCGATATCGGTCCCGAGCTCGAACGTTATGGTTAGCTGCATCTGGCCGTCGCTCGTCGACTGGGAGGACATATAGAGCATGTCCTCGACGCCGTTTATCTCCTGCTCGAGCGGCGTGGCTACGGTGTCGGCAATGACTTCCGGGTTAGCGCCGGGGTAGCTCGTGCGCACGACTATCGTCGGCGGAGTAACCTCCGGGTACTGGCTTACCGGCAGCGTGAAGTAGGCGATCAAACCGACAATTACTATCAGGACCGAGAGCACTGTGGCGAATATCGGCCTGTCTACGAAAAACCGGGAGACCATTAATTACCCTCCAGTATTGCTCTCGGGATCTTTTATTACGATTCCGGGTGTGAGGAAATTCTTTTCCTTGACGACTATATCTTCTTCGACGGGGCTTACCTTCATCCCGGGCATGGCCCTCTGAAGCCCGTTGACTATTATCCGGTCCTCCGGGCCCACGCCCCGTCTTATCACCCTCAAGCCGCTCACCCTGGGCCCGACAGTGACCTGGCGGTACTCGACCGTGCCTTCGGGGTTGACCACCATGACAAACTTCTGTGACTGGTCGCTGCCGACGGCTTCGTCGGGCACCAGCAGGGCCTTATACTGCCCGCTGCCCATGATCTTCATACGGGCGAATAGTCCAGGCGTGAGCGTGTCGTCGGGATTGGGGAATACGCCCCTTCCCCTTATAGTCCCGGTATTCGGGTCCATGCTGTTGTCTATGAAGTCGACGTAGCCCTTGTGCGGGTAACCCGTCTCGTTCGAGAGCTCCATGTAGGCGGGGTTTTCCCCCTTCCTGGATTCGGGCATCTTACCCTCCCGCTCCATGTTGGCGTATCTGAGATAGGACTGCTCGTCGGCCTCGAAGTAGCAGTAAATCGGGTCGAGCGATACTATGGTGGTGAGGAGCGTGCCGCCGGTACCGCCGTTAATAAGGTTCCCTTCCGTGACGAATTTCCTGCTTATGAGACCCGTTATGGGGGCCCTCACCTGCGTGAACTCGACGTTCAGCCTGGCGGCGTTCACGACGGCCTGAGCCTGCTCGACCGTGGCGCGCGCCACCTGCTCGTCCGAAGCCCTGGTGTCGGCCTCCTCTTCCGATATCGCCCTTGCGCTCAGGAGGTGCTTCGCGCGCTTGAGATCGTTCTCGGCCAGAGAGAGACGGGCCTCAGCGAGCCTTTGTTCGGCGAGGGCGCGGTCGAGCTCGGCCTGGTAGGGCCTGGGGTCGATTACGAAAAGCAGGTCGCCCTCCTTCACAGTCTGGCCGTCTTTAAAATGTATGGATTGCAGATAGCCGCTTACGCGCGCCCTCACGTTGACCGTATCTACGGCCTCGAGCCGCCCCGTATACTCGTCCCACTCCATGATTTCCTCGGCCACGGGCTTACTCACAGTGACCTTGGGCGGCGGGGGCGCCTGGGGCTGCTGCCCCTCGCATCCGATAAGCACAAAGGCGGGGGCGGCGAGAATGAGCAGTAGTAAAGCTATATATTTAATAGTTATCTTCATCGTATGGATACCCTCGCATCTTGATCCGAAGTCCGCATTAATTATATATTATATGCGGCATCTACAGTTAGTTTCAGCCGACTGCAAGTAATATAAGTAAGTACTTACTTACAACTTACCAGCCGTCCCAGGAGGTGTCAAGACAACCCTGGATTTACACCTGGATTTACCGCGACCCGCCGGATTCTGTCACCGACCGATAACACCGGGAGCCGTCGTGCGGAATCATGAACCGGTGAGATGGGGGATGACAATTTCCCGTTATAAACTATATGATGCCGTGCCGCAAAAAAATGATTCCGCTCGTTTCACTTTAGTGATAAATCGATCCGCGCTTGGCGATGCGTATTGAGTACAGCTTAAATCGTCGATTTAATTGGCAGCGGGGGGAGGATTTGAAACTTCGGCCTTCGGGTCATGAAAGTCATATTTCGGATTTGTGATGTTCCGAGCAACATTGTGACAAACAGTTTCATCCCCACGCTGCCGGTGTTTACACAAACCAACCCCCAATCTTACTTAGACATCTGCTCGGAAATTTCCATTGATATGCCGGTATTCGCCACAGCGGCACTTGCGTTCATAACCATTGCGATATTGATAGCTTCTACGATCTCTTCTTTAGTTACACCCTCCTGGAGCCCATCCCTTATACAGCTTCTGATGCACCAAGGGCATTTAGCCAAAATCGCACAGGCTAATCCCATCAATCCTTTCTTGAGCTTTTTGGGTAAGTGCCCATCCTCGTACACCAAATCATGAAAAGCAGCGAATTTCGTGTACTTTGTATCGCTTATTTTATGAAACTCCTGTATTTGCGGCGTTATATTCTTGCTCATAAAATAGCCCTGAAATACACTCCCCTTGCTCTTCATTAAATCATAGTTTTCAAGAGCGATGCTGCTAAAAGCATAGGGCTGCCCGATCGCGAGCCTCATCGCAATATATACCGATTCCGCAATTTCTTCATCCGTAGCCCCGAGCTCCTTTGCCAGTTTTGTCCTTGTTCTGATACAGTCGGAAGATTCCGTTATATAAGCACAAGCAAGCGCAATCAGCTGCTTGTCTTTCGCGCTGATCAAGCCTTCCTTAAATACTTCATCACGAAAGCCGGCCCATGCGTCATTTAATTCCGGCACGAGATTCTCAAATTTGCTCATATAACGATTAACCTCCTCTAATTTTGTGCTCATTTCAATCTCCTTCAATTTTTGAAATTTGATGGATTATACCAATAATGAACGAGTTGTACAGGAAGCCCCATTAGGAGCTTTTCCTCGACACGGCTATGAGATATGGACACCAGAATGAACCTTTGAGGACTGCTTCATAAGGACTCTCCGCCTATTTTTCAGACTCACTTGCCGGCAAATCCGCTGACATGAGCGATAACCAATGACGTGAGCGTAATGTAAGTTATTGATGTTATTGACAGCGGGGGGAGGATTTGAACCTCCGGCCTTCGGCTTGCGTACCCGAAACACCTCCTTCATTTCCCGAACTTCTTAAAGTCGATATATCCGCGCTCCACATCGGTTCGGATCAGCTTCACGCGGAGCCTTTGGCCGACGTCCAGACCTTTAAACCCGCTCACCAGCTTACCCTCAACGGGCAGCTGGAGCAGACGGACCCACGTACCCTTCTCGGATGCGCCGGTTACTATGGCATCGAACCGCTCTCCGATTCTCGGTTCAAGCAGTATCGCCGCGGCAGATTTTCCGATCTGACGTTCGACCCTCCTTGCCTCGTCTTCCTGTTCCGTACAATGCTCCGCGAGCGCCAGCAGTTCATCGTCCTCATAGGGCGAGGAACGTCCCGCCATCGCCGCCTTCAGCAGCCGCTGGGTGATCAGATCGGGATACCTGCGATTAGGCGCCGTGGAGTGACTGTAATCACTGACCGCGAGGCCGAAGTGCCCGGGCGCGCTTTCGCCCCGCAATTGGGCGACGTATTCACCGCTGCCGATCATCTTGATGACGCTAAGGGAAAGATCGGGGAACCGGAGAGGATCGGCGGCTTTAGCCCATTCCAGGAATTGCTCCAGGGCTTTGGAGTCGGGCTCCTTAGTTAGCGAGAAGCCCCGCTCCGAGGCGATCTCGATGATCCTGTCCCAGCGTTCGGGCGTGCGGACAACGCGCCTCAGCGAAGGAAACATTTTGGACTCGAGGTACAGTGCGGTAACGCCGTTCGCGGCGACCATAAAGTCTTCGATAAGCTCTTTGGCCCTGTTCTTTCTTTCGGCTACAAAGTCCCTGATAACATTTCCGTCGAATACCGGATGCGCTTCAATTGTTTCGAGGTCAAGCGCGCCGTTCGCGTGTCGAAGGGCCTTTAGTTTTTGTGCCACACGGTCCTGGAGCCGGAGATTCTCGGCAAGACCGTCCACCGCTTCGACCCCTTGCGGCATAGGCCCTTTACCCTCAAGCCAGTCCCCGACGCTGTTGTAGGCAAGCTTTGCGTGGTTGCGGACAATCGCTCGATAAATGTTCGAAGACTGAAGCATTCCATCCCCGGCGACGACCATTTCCATAACGACGGCAAGGCGGTCTGATTCATAGTTGAGAGAGGTAAGATCGGTTGAGAGTTTCTCGGGAAGCATCGTAAATATTTCGGCGGCGGTGTAGACCGAAGTGGTGTTCTGCCAGGCGTGATCGTCAATTGCCGACTTTTTCTTTACTATAGCGTCTACATCGGCGACGGCGACAAGTATCTTAACGGCCCCTCCGGTCATGGCTTCGGCAACGGTAAGCTGGTCCAAATCACGCGAATCATCGTTGTCTATCGAGCACCAGATAAGGTTTCCGAGATCGCGCGCGGACTCATCAGCTTGTGCTGCAGGCCCGTGGATTCTGTCGAGCTCGTCGAGCTCCTCGGGCGAGAAATCCGGATTTAGTCCTCTTTCAAGCATCGCCCGCCGCGCAAGTCCTTGTAATATGAAGCGGTGATTTCCGTCGTCGGTGGCCGTCATAATTTCACCCCCTTAAAAAATACCTCTCCTTTTACGCTGTGATAATGTAGCCAATAATAATTATTCTTAAAAGAGAATAGGCTTTGAATGGATAGCTGCGTAGGTTATTGATGTAATTGGTAGCGGGGGGAGGATTTGAACCTCCGACCTTCGGGTTATGAGCCCGACGAGCTGCCAAGCTGCTCCACCCCGCGTCTGATTAGGAAGAATAAGGGTATGGGATATTCCCCGTACTGTCAAGTTTTCCCCGTAACATACGCCGGATTCTCCCTTTTCATTGACATTTACGCCTAATAAATATAGAGTAAATTATCAGTCGGTATTATCACTCTAGAGGAGAATACATGATGAGAAATCTAAACGCATTCTTACTTACGGCGGCCCTGTTTCTTTCGGTTTCAGTGCTCGCCGGGTGCGAGAACGGGGATAAAACTCAGGAAACAAGCGGGACCGGCTCCGAGCTTACGCAGACACAGAAGGAGCTAGAGCAGATAAAGAAGGACAGCACGGAGCTCGAAAAATACGTCACCAACCTCAAAGAGCAAATCAACGCCCTCAAGATCGAAAACCAGAGACTGATAGCCCAGACGAAGAGACTCGAAGCCGAGATAATCGACCTCAAGCTCGACCTGGGGCAGGTGCCCGACTCGGATTCAGCCGATATGCTGGACAAGGACTCCGAGCCCGGCGACAACTCGAAGAACACCGGCACCGAACAGCCGGAATCCCTGCCGGAGAACCCAGCCGACGGGAATAAAGGCGCAGTCGGCGAAGCCGGGACTATCCACAGGGCGATTCAGAAGTAGATCATTTATTTCAGGAATTTACGGTTTTGAATTCGAGTATCCTGTCGAGCCTGAAGGTGCACCTTTCTTTCCTCATGTGACAGAACGCGTGTATGTACGTGCTTTCCCTGGTGACGCTTATATCGTAGGGCTCTATGACGCGGGTCGTGGTCTCATCGTTGTAAGCCGACAGGTACTTGATCCGGAGCTTCCCCTTTGCCCGGAGCGCCTGCTCTATCTCGACGGGAAGCACAAGCTCCTTCCTGCTCTCGAGCTCCACAGACTTTCCCTGGAGCTTCATTACGTCCTTAAGCCTTTTGAGCCTTATCCCCCTCCTGCCGAGATCGGTGAGGAAATACTGGAAGACGTCCCTCGTCGTCATCACGTCTGCGAGCGCCCTGTGCCCGTTCTCGGCGGGAAGCCCGATATACTTGGCAATCTGCCCCAG
>JAHKKQ010000196.1 GCA_020027805.1 Candidatus Dadabacteria bacterium | reverse complement strand
GCCCTCGACGATACCCTGTCGAAAAACTGCACGGTCTTTCCGTCCGTGATGAGCACCCAGTTCTGGGGCTGCCTCAGGACTTCGGGCATTTTTTCCTTGAGGAACGTGAGGACTTCGCGGAACCGGCTGACGGCTATGCCGTTTTTCTGGAGCGATATGAGCCACCTGAGGACTATGAAGTCCTCGGTCGAGTAGAGCTTGGGCACCCCCCTGCCCTTCGAGCTCCTCAGGCTCGGCACTATGAGCCCCGTGTGCTCGTAGTAATAAAGATGGTCGAAATCGAGCTTGACGCCCTCGAGCGCCTCTATGAGCTGTATGACGTCTTTGCTCTTGAGCCCGGCCTGCAGCCTTCCCTGCGTTTCGGGTTTCTCCTTGGCAGCATTTTCCGCTCTCTTCTTCACTTTCGGATGTCCGGGAAAACATTCGAGCCGGGTATTCTGACTTCAAAATATCACAAACGTCCCGCTAACGCAAACCCGCTTGACACCCCCCTGTGACGCCACTATGTTTCTAAAGAAAATAGTTCGGAGACCGATAATGACAAAGGGTCGGATGCTGAGAGATATACTGTCCGGGCCGGGGATTCTGGTCCTGCCGGGTGTCCACGACTGCATAAGTGCGAGGCTCGCGGAGCGGGCCGGGTTCAGTGTCGCGTTCACGAGCGGGTTCGGCATCTCGGGCGCTTCGCTCGGGAGACCCGATTACGGCTTTCTCACGGCTACGGAGATGATAACGAGTGTGAGCCGTATCACGGCTTCTGTAGGCATCCCCGTAGTTGCCGATATAGACACCGGGTACGGGAACGCTCTTAACGTAATGAATACCGTGGAGGAGGTCGTGAAGGCCGGGGCCGCCGGGATAATACTCGAAGACCAGGTGTGGCCAAAAAAATGCGGACACTTCGAAGGGAAGAAGGTAATTCCGATGGAAGAGCACGCGGAGAAGATCCGCGCGGCTGTCCTGGCCCGCGGCGAGAGCGGGCTCGTCATAATCGGCCGCACCGACTCGAGGGCGCCCAACGGTCTCGGGGACGCGATAAGGCGGGGCAGAGCATATTATGAGGCCGGGGCCGACGTGGTATTCATAGAAGCGCCTGAGTCCGTGGAGGAGCTTAAGGAGATCGCAGCCGCTTTTCCGGGAGTGCCTCTCTTCGCCAATATGGTCGAGGGCGGAAAGACGCCCATTCTCACCGCCCGGGAGCTCGGTGAGCTCGGGTTCAAGATAGCCGTGTTCCCTCTCGCGGCTCTGTTCTCGGCCACGAAGGCTATCGAGTCCTGCTTCGCATATCTCAGGAAGCACGGGACTACGGCCGGGTACGGGGACATGCTCTCATTTAAAGACTTCGAGGAGATAATCGACGTTCCCAAATACAGGGAGCTGGAAAAGAGGTTCGGAGTCCCTAAAGGCTAATCACCGATCAGCGACTGCATATCGAGCGGCTGCCCGTTGAGCGTTACCTGGCCCATCTCGTAGCTCGCGTTCAGCTCGTAACTTTTATCGGTCTCGGTGATGATGCCCTGATCCATGAGGCCCTTGATCTCGTCGCCCATTTCTTCTTTCGCCATTTCGGCGATTTCCTCATCGGGCGGTATCTCGTCGTCGGCTTTTCTGAAATCTTCCGTTACCTCTTCCCGCTTGTAGTCGGTAATAACCGTTTCGAGGAGCGGCTTTGTCACGGACAGCTTCGCGTTTGCCTTGATCGCTGCAACTAAAAAGAGAGGGTTCGACGCAAGCTCCGGGTTATCCATATTGGACCCGTCGACCGAGATCTTCAGGTGGCCGTCGAGGCTCCCCGCGGATGTCTTGATGGATAATTTCGTGAGCTCTATCTCCGGGGACTTCTTGATCAGGCCGGGAACGATCTTCATCAGCTCCGACATGAATAAAGCCCTCTCCTCTTCCGTTTGCGAAGCGTTCTGATTCTTTTTGAGAAGCTCCTGGATCTGAACCCACGAAGCCATATCTATATTCCTTATCGCGAGCTCGTATCCGCCCGGGCCGTATTTGCTGCCTCCCGCGTCGAGCTCCTTGAACCCGAGACTGTGAGTGCTGTCGAGGATGCCTTCGGACTCGGTCGAAGTGCCGGTAAGCCCGATGCCGGTTATAGAGAAATTATCGTACTCGCCGCTGTTTTCGTCCTTCGATTTGACGATGATTCCTCCGACCGTAAAACTGATGTCCCCGACCGGGTATTTATTCTCGGGCCCGACGTATTTTATTTTTGACTCCGCTTCGAGGCCGGTTATCGTTACGTCGCTGTCCTTCCCGGCAATATGCAGCCCGGGCGATTTTAATCCGGTATCCACGTCTTTAAATTCGGGGCTAAACTTTACGTCCCCGGTCAGCCCTTCCCATTTGAGCTTTTCTCCCTGCCCGCCCTCTTCCGTTTCTATGCCGGGCATGGTGATGTCCGTTATGCCTCCGCCGTCGAGGGAGAGCCTGGTAAGCAGACTCGCAGGCGGTATCTTCTTTATGACGTCCGAATACTCCGATTCCCCGACGGGTATCGGGACCAATTTCGAATCTATAACAGCCATGACCGGCGTGAGGCCCGCCCGCCCGCTCAGAACCGCCTGAAGCGGAAACGGTCCGTGGAAGATCGTATCGCTTTCTTCGATCTTGATCAGATCGGCATCGCCGTTTTTGATAACGAAAGTGGTCTTTGCTTTAGAATTCAGCCAGCCCTTCTCGTAGCTTTTTTCGACGATCGATACGCTGCCCGTTTCCGAATACTTGTTTACGATATCGTTATAAGCCTTCTCGGTCTGGATGCCGAACCAGTAAGGCAGTCCGAATAATGCCAGAACGATAACGAGTACTATAGCGAGTATGACGCGGCGCATTTTTGTCTCCCGATAGCTTAAAATGTCCTATAATTATATTTCTTTTAACATTAAAAAATCAACTCTGTCCGATAATCGTTAATTCTTCTCTCATATTCCGGTCGGGGGCCTTATATGCCGGTACCCCTGACCCCCTGAATCAGGCGCGATGCGGTCAGTTGACGTTATTTTTCAGGTCTGCGAGAAAGGCGTTCAATATTTCACCGAGAGCGGTATTCCAGCCCTGCATAAGGTCCCCGGCGGCAGTCGACGCGATAGGTATCTCGGAGCTGTAGTTCTTCCCCAATATTATCTTTGTGTTGTCGTCGTAGCTGCTGTCCGTAGTATATTTTAAGAGCAGGAACTGGATCTCCATCACGGCTTTAGGAGAGGATCTGAAATCCCCGTACAGGCGGATGACGTTGCCTTCTATGAAGTAGTTGGCGTCTGCCTGCGTGACAGAGCCGAAAACGTCCTGGAAGAGGCCCGTGTCGTTGAGCCACCGTCCGGCAACCTCGGTCAGCATGGCGCCCGGGGGCCTGAAGAACTGGTTATAGAAGTCGGACTCGTAGCTCATTTCTCCTGTCCTGTATATGAACTCCTTCCCGTCGCTGCCCGGAGAGACGTTGAACCTCGAGATTTCGACGACTGCGCCCTTTACCCGCGGGTATTTTACGGTTATCGGAGGCACCTCGAACATGTAGAAGCTCCTTTCAGGATAACTCTTACTGAGGCCGGCACATCCGGACATGATAACGGCGAAGAAAATAAGCGGATATACGTTTATATAAGTTGAGTATCTCATTCGGCTTTATCCTCCCCTTCCATATGCGGCGGCGGGTTTCCGAAGAGGACCCACGAGGGGTATTTCTTCAGCATATCCATCAGCTCCCTCGCGTCCTCCGTGACCCGCTCGATGTTCTCCATAGTCAATTTCAGGCTGTGCTCCCTGCTCGATAACAGGCGGTCCGTCCGGTTGAGCGCGGTCCTCAGGTCGGAAGTAATCGCGGTGACATTGGCGAGTGTTTGCTTCGCATCGTTGCTCTTCAGCATTGTGTCGAGTTCGGTAACCGTGCTGTTCAGGCTCCTGATGAGCTCTTTCAAATCCTTGCTCAGCTCTCCGACCTTTGCATCCTCTACCGTTTTGTTCAGCGAAACGACCAGTTTTTCTATTTCCTCGGATATCTGTTTAAAGTCGATGTTGTCTATGCTGTCCGAGAGCTGTTCGATTGTTTCCGTGATTTGCGTGATGGTCCCCGGCGCGGACGGTATATACTGGTACTCGGGCTTCCATTCGTGCTCGAGAGCCGGGTAACGTTTGGGGTCGAGATAGACGGCGTTTAAGAACGCGATCCCTGTAATACC
>JAHKKQ010000195.1 GCA_020027805.1 Candidatus Dadabacteria bacterium | reverse complement strand
AAAGCACACGGTATTCTTCCAGATGCTTAAGAAGTCGCGGAAGCCTTGGCTGTGCATTAGCAATGGACAAACGAAGAACCCCTCATTTAGATTGTATTACAGAAGTAATTTTTCACAATACACGTTGATAGAATTCATATGAAGACGGAAAAGTAGAGTATTGAAGGTACGTTAAGTCATATCCGGAGGGGACCGGCGGATGCGCCTAATGCCCGCACCCGGCCCGCTGCCGCGCCAGCCCCGTTATTCGACGGCCTTGGGCTTCGATATGTGGAGTCCGACGAGGCGGGCGACGAGTATAGCGAGGTAGAGCTGGCCGATGATAGCCTCCAGCAGCGCGAGCGAGCGGGCGGGGTCCGACACGGGCGTCATCGTGCCGTAGCCCACGGTCGTGAGCGTGATGTAGCTGAAGAAGAGGAACCTCGGCGCTGTTATGGCAAGGTTGTCCCCGACGTCGATGAACGAGTGCGGGTATACCAAGTCTATGAATATGTAGAGCGAAGCCCAGGTGAGACCTATGAGGAGGTAAACGCACACTGACGCGAAGAGTATCTCGGAAGTCACCTCGCGGCTCTTCAGGAGGTGTATGAATATGGTGACGGTCGTAAAGAGGAACAGGAGCACCGCGAAGACTATCTCCTTCCTTATGACTATGCCGCGCTCGGATTCGAACAGGGGGAAGTTTATCACGAGCGACACGAACCAGGGGAGGGCGAGACAGAGCGCGATGATGATGCTGCGCCTCGTGTCGCCCACGGCGACGATGAGGGAAACCATCACCAATATCGTGATGACGGTCATCACCACCTGCCCGGTGATGTCGGTCTCGAGGTACGGGTACGCGATTATCAGCAGGACCAGGAACTTCGTCAGGTAGCCGAACCTCTTGGCCCTCATGCGGTTAATGAACCGGGTGAGGAAGCCGGTCTCTTTTTCTTCTGGGTGAGGCATAAATCTCTCCGCTGCCGTCTGGAATTAAGGATTAACTATAACTACAAATCGGTGGAGAGAGTAGGGGGAATATGGCGGGGCGGTCCGGGTTACGTGCCTCCCGCCCGGACGCTTGTGTCCGTGCGGCGGAGAGATTATTATTTGTTTAATTCATTACTGCGGAAACGGGGGCTGTTCGTGGAGGGTCATGGGGCTCAAAATGCCGGGGTCGGGCGACTGATGAGAAAAACAATATCGGTGAGGGTGTTCATACTCCTTATTATTGCCGTCGCGGCGGGATTGGCCGCCGCGGGGTGCGGGGAATTTGAAAAGTACACGAAGGGGCCGCCGTGCGGGGGGCCTTCCGGGTTTGTGTGCCCCGGGGAGTTGCGCTGCGATTATGAGGCCGGGAAGTGCGATGAAGATGTCGGGGAGATCGAGGGGGCGTGCGTCTATCTGGAAAAGATATGCGACGGGAAATACAGGCCCGTCTGCGGCTGCGACGGGAGGACGTACGGAAACGACTGTATAAGGATCGGCTCGGGCCAGCGGAAGGCGCACGACGGGCGGTGTGAGGGGGAGTAGGGGGCGCTTGCCGGCGGTTGATTCTGTGAATGTCGGGGGGAAGAAAAGAAAAAACTAAATCCTCCCTAACCTATTTTGGATAAGGCGGCATTGAACCGGAAGTATATTTCCTGCGATGCTCTTTAGGGCTCGGCGTCCGAATGTATTTGTATTCAGGCGGCTTTTCCATGGATTATGAACAGTCGAGAAATCAGCACGAATCGACCTATTTCTCGCACGCTCGAAACAGTACTTGTTCGCATTCGTTCTTTTTCTAAGGAGGGAATTAAAGACAAAGGCGAAAGATAGATTTCTCCCGTTGGGAGAAATGACAAATCATTTAAATACCGTTCGTTCTGAGCAGGAGCCTGTCCTGAGCCTGTCGAAGGGTCGAAGTATGAACGGTATTGGCTTTGTTGCTGATTTGAGCAGAAGCGATTACGAGCGCAGGTTCTGCGCCGAAGCACGAACGGGCGGCGGGCCTTCGCGGACATTCGAGGGTATAACCCGTTCAATCCTTCGACAAGCTCAGGACGAACGGGTAGGGCTTCGTTGCTGGTTTAAGCAGAAGAGTTTCGGACGAATCGTAAAGACACACTACGTGTGTGCGTCAGTTGGGCTCGGGGGTGCCGAGGTTCTCGATGCAGATAAGCTCGCACTTCGAGAGGCTCACGGTGTCGATAGCCGTGACGGTCTCGCAGGTTATGGGGTCTTCGGAGAATGTCACCTGGTCGCCTACCTGAATCTCGGGACAGTCCCCCGTCATCTTATAAGGCTTCTGCCCTATTATCATGTAGCCGTCCTTAATGGCGGCGACGGGGTATTCGGACTGGTTCTGGGCGAATGCTGGTACGGATAGTGATAAAAAGAGAAGCGCTATTGTAATTATCTTCACGAAACATCCTCCTGTGACCGGCCCCGTTGAGCAGGGCATTTCTCAAGCATTATACTGTCATTCTCATGACGGCACAATCGCGGGCACATCTGATTCGCGCATCAGGGCCCGGACTCCTCCCTTATACGCCGCATGAGCTTGTCGATGCGGGCTATGTCCTCCTTCCCGAGTTTCGAGAGGAAGTGTTCCTTGACCGCGCGCTCGTAAACGGGCCACATTTTTTTCCTTAACCTCCTGCCCCCGGGGGTGATGTGGGCGAATATGCCGCGCCCGTCCTGCGCGCAGGGGACGCGCCTCACGAGCCCCTCCTTTTCGAGCCTCTGGGAGAGCCTCGTGACGTTGTACTTGTCGAGGAGCACGCGCCTGCCTATCTCGTTCAGCCTGAGGTTCCCGCCGGGGGCCCTGTCGAGCTCCCAGAGGAAGTCGTACCAGGGGAGGGGTGGGAGGCCCTTCGCCCGGAGCGCGTCCTCGACCGCCCCGATGAGGTACTGCTGCGCCCTGACGAGGCCGATCCAGGCCGACGTCTCGGTGTCCGTCCATCCGCCGGCGCTGCTGACTGCCGTTTTTTTCTTCATGGGCCTAATATAATACATCCTGGTTGCGAATGCAACGATGGGAAGACTCCGGGTTATTTATTGTTGTAAGGGCTGTTATAAGCATTGACAGGCAGACCGGGATAAATAGAATAGTAGCCAATGATGATAAACAAAACCTCTCTTTTATTATCTTTCATAACTTCCGCGCTGGTATTGACGTCCGTTTCCCTGCTCATGACCGGGTGCGAAGAGTCGGACGGCATTAGCTCCGGCCTAAAGGAACAGATCGACAACGTAGTCGAGTGCGAGATGCTGGAAAAGCAGGTCCCCGGCATCTCCATATCCGTCCTCAGGGAAGGGGAGCTCGTGTACAGGCAGGGCTACGGCAAGGCGGATCTGGAGGAAGGGATAGACGTAACGCCAGAAACGATATTCGCGCTCGGCTCTGTGACGAAAATATTCACCGCGATAGGGGTTCTGAATCTCCACGACCGGGGCCTTATAGACATCGACGATAAAATAGGCGTATATCTCCCGGACCTCCCGAACGAGGAATGGAAGGAGAGGACGGTGCGCGACCTCCTGTCAATGAGCTCCGGAATTGCCGAGCTCGCCTTTTGCGAAAGCGGGCCCAAGAAAGACGAGGCGTGCGAAGACCACCCTCAGGGCTCGCCCTACACGTTTAACCTCTGCGGCGAGGGGCATAAGTGCGTGAGCGCGAACAGGGTGCCTTATCCCGAATATCTCGAGCGCGCTGCCGTGATTCCGCTCCAGTTCGACGGAGGCGCGAAGTACTTCTACAGCAATACGAATTTCGTGATACTGGGCGAGCTGATAGCCGGGGTCTCGGGGTTGAGCTACGAGGACTATATTAACCAGCTCATACTCGCTCCCCTCGGAATGGACGTCACGAGGCCGAATAACGTCCCGCCGCCCCCGATAGAGGGGCTAGCGAAGCCGTACAAGCATAACCCCGCCGACGAAGGGGGTTTCGACTGCGTAACGTTCGCGGACCCGCCCGACAACTGCAAGAACCCCGCACCGACGGACGTGAAATGTAAAGAGATTCCGACTGATGACCTCAGGCTGCCCGAGCAGTCTTTCGCCGCGGGGTGGCTTATAACGAACCAGATAGACATGACGAGGCTCGAAAGGGCGCTCCACGATCTCAGCTATCAGCTGCTTACCAGGGAAACGTACGATCTGATGTGGACCAACCGGGAGCTCAACAACGGAAATTTCGAGAGGTTCGGTCTCGGTTGG
>JAHKKQ010000194.1 GCA_020027805.1 Candidatus Dadabacteria bacterium | reverse complement strand
GGACCCTCCGCCTGTTCCGTCGTCGCAGTCTCGTTTCCGGTATCGGATTTATCCTCGGATTTTTCGCACCCGGCGCAGATCAAACCAAAAGCGAACAGCACTACTAAAAGAAAATTCGAAGTCCTCATGAAATCCTCCGTTCTTTTTTGAGTGATTATTCTATCATTGCGGCTTCAAAAAAGCCAAGTTTTAGGGCGCCGCCTGGGCCGTCCTCCCCCTCCACCGGGCCCCCGCCTCCCCGCCCCGGCCAAGGGTATCCAAAAAGTGCCCGGAAATACACCAAAAGAGCACCAAAAACGGCATATCAGCATCGCCAGAAAAAAATTTTAAGCCCTGAAAAAAAACCACTTGACAAAAAATTCGAGATGTACTAATATCGAATGACTGACTAGTCAGTACAACACGGGTGATGGGTTAAACATGGCTAAGACACGTAAATCGATCAAAGAGCAGGCTCACGCGCACAGGGGCCAGATCCCGAAAGGCGCCCGCAAGGAAGAAATCATAAGAGCCGCCGCCAAACTCTTTTCACAGAAGAGCTATCACGACGTAACGATGGACGATATCGCCGAGAAAGTGGGCGTCGCGAAGGGAACGATATACCTCTATTTCGACTCCAAGGAAAACCTATATCTCGAAATAATGGAAGAGACTTACGAAGAAATCGAATCGATACTGGAGAGGGAAACGGCCAAGAGCGACCCGGCTCCGCTGAAGCTCAAGAAGGTACTCGGACTCATCTTTAAATTCTACCTTCAGAACCTGGACGTACTCCGTATCCTGAGCAGGGACGAGACACACCTCATCAGAGAGCACTACGAGTTTACCGAGCACTGGCGGCTCAGAAGGATCAAGCTCTATGAGAAGATACTCGAGAAGGGAATAAACGAAGGGTCTTTCAGGCCCTTCAAAACCGAGCTAACGGCCCTCATTATCTTCGGGCTCGTCAGGTCGGTAATGTTTTATTACAAGAGCGAAAAAAGCGCGGAAAGTATCGCGGAAGAGGTATTTTCTATGATTTCCGAGGGAATCCTGGCCCCCGGTTACGAAAAGGCCGAAGCCGCGAGGATGTAGAAGTAAGCATTCACAAATCATTCATCAACAAGGAGGTATTACAAATGGCAGTCTCATATCCATTCAGCTCTAAGATCAGCCATTTCGTTCCACCGAAACAATGGGCCAGCATGAGGGTCGCCCGGGATCTGGAGAAAAAGACCGGGCAGAAGATAATCCATTTCGAGAAAGGGGACTATCAGGGGCCGGATTTCTATACGCCGGATCACGTTCTGGAAGCCACCGTGCAGGCGCTCAAGGACGGCTACGTCAGGTACGATCCGGGACCCGGCCTTCCGGAGCTAAGGGAAGCCATAGCCGCCGAGATGACGAGGGAGGGGAGAAAGACAAAACCGGAAGAAGTGATTGTGACCGCCGGCGCGAAGCACGCCCTCACAATGTCGCTCCTCACGTTCCTGGAAGAGGGGGACGAGGTGATTTTCCCGAACCCCGGTTACCCGCCCGACGAAGTGTGGGCCAAGTATGTAAGGGCGAAGATCAACCATACGCCGCTTACCAAGCCGGACTGGCAGTTCGACATGGAAAAGCTCGAAGCCATGATCACGCCGAAAACGAAGCTTCTCATTATTAATACCCCGCAGAGACCGAACGGACACCTTGTTGAGAACCCCGAAGAGATTGCCGAGCTTTGCTTTAAATTCCCGAATTTGATGGTGATATCGGATGAGATCTTTTCGCACGTGACGTACGACAAGCCGCACAAGACGATATCCGCCGTGCCGGGAATGGCCGAGAGGACGATCGTAATCGATACGTTCTCCAAGACATACGCCATGACCGGCTGGAGGATAGGCTGGGCAGTCGCCCCCGTGCCGGTTATAGACAAGCTGTCGATATTCCTCCAGGATTCGATCACGAACGTCGCCGCGTTCATACAGAAGGCCGCATACGCAGCGATGGCGGGCCCGCAGGACTGGACTATCGAGAAGAGGGAGCTCCTCAAGAAGAAGAGGGACAGGATGGTCGCGGGGCTGAACTCCATACCCGGCATACAGTGCGACACCCCCGACGGGGCGTTCTACGCGTTTCCCGATATAACGGGAACGGGATTGACCTCGCAGGAATTCACCGACAGGCTCGTTGAGACGGCCGGCGTGGCAGTAGTCGCGGGGACCGCGTTCGGGAGCCAGGGTGAAGGTTATGTGAGGATCACCTACGCGTGCGCTGACGAGGACATAGACGAAGGCATCAGAAGGATAAAAACAGCCAACCTTAAAAAATAAGCATGTCAGAGAAATTCCGGAGACAAGCTTTTATCTCCCGCCCTGTTTACGCTTACGGGCACGGGGGATAGAAGTTTGTCTCCGCTTTTATTCCGATTCACCGCAACCACAAATTATTATTGCAAATCGTCATTAAATCGATAAAACTACATTAATATGAAATCGATTCCCGGAAAAGCCGCGAAGAACCGGCTGTTTAAATCCTCTTTAATCCTGCTGGTCCTGATCATATCGGGCGCAGTCGCGGCCGCCTGTTACAAAGCGCCCGTCACCGGGAGGTCCCAGTTCATAATCCTCTCTCAGTCGGAAGAGAACCAGATGGGCGTAGCGGCCTTTCAGGAAGTGCTCAAGGAGGAGCAGGTTTCGGGTAACGCTCAATACAACGAGGCCGTGACGAGGGTAGGCACGCGGATAGTGGGGGTAGCGGACACCCCGCAATACAACTGGGACTTCAAGGTGCTTAAGGACGACGAGCAGATAAACGCGTTCGCGCTTCCGGGCGGGAAGGTCGGGGTATATACAGGCATTCTTCCGGTCGCTGCAAACGACGCGGGTCTCGCGACGGTGATGGCGCACGAAGTAGCGCACGTCGCCGCGCGCCACGGCGGGGAGCGGGTCTCGACCGACGTTCTCGCTCAGATAGGAGCGGTAGGCGTGAGCGCGGCGCTCGGGGGGAGCGACCCCTGGGTATCGGAGGCTATAATGCAGGCGTACGGCATAGGGGTGACAGTCGGAGGGATACTTCCTTTCAGCAGGACACAGGAAGCCGAAGCAGACCAGATCGGGCTCATATACATGGCCAAGGCGGGATATGACCCGAGGGAGGCGATAGCGTTCTGGGAGAGGATGGACGCGGCTGTGAAAGGGAAACCCCAGCCCCCTGAATTCCTTTCCACGCACCCGGGCTACGGGACCAGGATCAACAACCTCAAAAAGTGGCTGCCCCAGGCGCTGCCGTATTACGAGCAATCCCAGAAAGCACCCAATAACGCTATCACGAAGTAGCCCCACCCCGGATACGCCCGGTGTATATTATTACACTGCGACTTATCCAGTCCCTGATAAAAACAATGACGAATAGCGAGCGGATAAGAAAGTTTTACCAGGCGCTGTATAAAAAATTCGGCCCCCAGGGCTGGTGGCCCGCGGAGACGGCTCTCGAATGCATCCTGGGCGCTGTACTGACGCAGAGCACGTCGTGGAAGAACGTGGAAAAGGCAATCGACAACCTGAGAAGAGGAAACCTCATTTCGGTCGAGGGCATAAACTCGATAACCGCAGACGAGCTCGTCCTGCTCATACGCCCCTCCGGTTACTACAATCAGAAGGCGATCAAAATAAAGAACTTTATATCCTTCCTCGTGGATGAATTCTCTGGAAGTCTGGAGCTTATGTTCGCGACGGAAAGGTCACAACTTAGAAAGAAGCTCCTCTCCATAAAGGGCATCGGCCCCGAGACAGCGGACAGCATCATGCTGTACGCGGGGGGAATACCCGTGTTCGTCGTGGACGCGTATACGTGGAGGGTGCTCTTGAGACACGGACTCGCGCCCGAGGCGACTTCATACGATGAAATTCAGGAGCTGTTTACCGATTCCCTCTCGGAAGACGCGGCAATATTCAACGAATATCATGCGCTTTTAGTGAGGCTGGCGAAGGAGCATTGTAAGAAACGTGACCCGGTGTGCTCGGGGTGCCCGTTGGAGTATGATCCGCATGAGGTGTGAGGGCGTGCTCACCCAGGTTTTTCTTGACGTTTTTCGTGCAGTCAGGGGAAATACAAAAGCTAAATCCTCCCTAACCCTCCTTTACAAAAGGGAGGGAATAAAGCGAGATCGCCTGGTTACCAGTACGCACTAAGTCTACGTCGGATGAGCGGGATGAACAGACAGTACCCCCTCACCCTAACC
>JAHKKQ010000042.1 GCA_020027805.1 Candidatus Dadabacteria bacterium | reverse complement strand
TCATGGCGTACCTGAGGGTAATCGCGAACCCGCTCGACGACCTGAGCCTGAGGCGAATCGCGAACGTCCCCCCGCGGGGGATCGGCAGGGGAACGATGGAGAGGCTCGGCGAGATCTCGAGAAACGAGGGCATATCCCTCCTCGAGGCCATGCGGAAGGCCGTAGAGGGAAACCTCCTGCCCGCGAGGGCGGCGCTCAGCCTCGGGAAGTTCGTCGGCCTAATGAAACGGCTCATAGGATACGGGGAGAAGTACGAGATAGGGAAGCTCCTCGACCTCGTGCTCCAGGAGACCAGGTACCTGGACATTCTGGAGAGGGAGGAGGAGAAGAGGGAGAACGTGGGCGAGATACTGAACCTCGCCGCGGAATTCGAGAAGGAGTCGGAAAAGGCCTGGCTCCGCGACTTCCTGGATACCCTGACGCTCGCGAGCGACGTCGACAGCTACGACGAAAAGGACGACAGGGTGGCGCTCATGACGCTTCACTCGGCAAAGGGGCTCGAGTTCCCGCTGGCGTTCATAATAGGGCTCGAAGAGAACCTCATTCCGCACTTCAACTCCGCAAGGGACGGGCAGGTGGAGGAAGAGCGGAGGCTCTTTTACGTGGGCCTGACGAGGGCGAAGGAAATGATACACCTCACGAGCGCCGCGAGGAGGAGGGTGTTCGGGAAAGAGGAAAGACCCGTGCCCTCGAGATTCATAAGCGACCTGCCGAAGGAGCTCATAGAATTGAAAAGCTATTACGGGGCGTCGTACGGAGGATTCGGAGCGCGCGATTACCCCGTGGAAAAAAGAGCGCGCGCTGAAGAACCGAGACAGAGCAGTGGCGCCGGGAACGGCGGGAGGTACAAGGTGGGGCAGAGGATAGAACACCCGTCATTCGGACAGGGGACTATAAAGAGCGTGGAAGGGGCGGGTGAGAACGCCAAGGTCACCGTATCGTTTCCCCGGTACGGAACCAAGAAGATAATCGCGAGCTATTTGGAGGGGTAAGTATCGGGGTCGTCGCGGACGTATGAAATTGCCGAGGTTGCCGGATTGTGTTGTGGAGGCACGGAAGAATCGTAAAGACACATTCTATGTGTTCTTCTTTTCCTTGATGAAAAGACACACAGTGTGTGTTTTATGAAAAGACAAAGACAATATTATTTTCTTCTTTGTCTGGATACAAAGAAGCAAAAATCATCCGACTACATAATTTGCTAAAAATCTCATGTACTTGCTAAATCTTCCAATTCTACCCCAGCCCGTGGAAGATTTTTAACGCTCGTACAATCGATTTTCTTGACGCAAATTCTGTAATGTCGGAGAAGAATAAAGACAAAAGCAAAAAATAGATTTCTCGCTATTAGAATTTGATTCAGAGTATTGCCAGGCTCAATAAACTCTGTGTTTGATTAGCGAGGGCGTCCGGTTCTTACGCTTGCTCAGAACCGTAGCTCGAAATGACAAGGAAGATTAATGTATACCCTAGCCCTGCTTTAATTAAGTAATATTGTCATGGAGCATAATAGATGCTTAGTGCCTTTGTTATTGGGTGACCGAATGTGCGCACGCTTGTATTCGTTCTTTTTCTAATGAGGGAACGAAATTACGACGAGCAGCTGATGACGAGGTTCCGCGCCCAGTCGGGGGCGGGGGCCGCGTAGCGTTCCGATCCGGGCTGCTCCAAGAAGGGGTCTTTAAGGAGCATGCGAAGGCGCTCAATCTCCGAGTAATCGTTCTCATCGACCGCTTTCCTTATAGCGCCCTCGGCTATATAGTTCCGGAGCACGTATTTGGGATTCACGGAATCCATCACCGCTTTCCTCTCATGGTCTATGCTGCTTTCCATTCTCAACCTATTCCTGTACTGATCCGCCCATCCGCCTGACTGAAGCGCGTCAGGAAACGATGTAGATGCATTCGTCTCCCCGCCCGAGGCTGACGTAGTGAAATTTCCGAGGCCCCTGAAGAAGGAAGCATAGTCCGTCTTGCTTTCTCTCATGATTTCGAGGAGGCCGCGTATGAGCGCGCCGTCGCCGGGCATGCTTTCCCGGAGGCCGAGCTTCTTCCGCATGATGTCCGTATAGAACCCGGCGTAGATATCCCTGAACCCGGAGAAAATCTCCTCCGACCTCGCGGAGCTTACGAGGGGCCCGAGAGCGAGGGAGAGCTTCCGGAGGTTCCAGAGCGCAATCGGAGGCTGATTGGAATATGAATACCTGCCGAAATGGTCGGCGTGGTTAGGGGCGTAATCCGGGTCGTATGCCTCCATGAAACCGTAAGGCCCGTAATCGATCGTAAGCCCGGTTATGGACATATTGTCCGTATTCATAACGCCGTGAGTAAATCCCGAGGCCTGCCAGAGGGCAATGAGGCTTGCCGTCCTCCGGGCGACCTCTCCGAGGAACTCCCCGTATTTATCGTCTGCATCCGTCAAATACGGGAAATGGCTTTCTATAACATAGTCACTGAGGAGCTTCACGTAATCCGGCCGGCCAGTGTAATGGAAAGCCTCGAACGACCCGAAGCGCACGTGGGTCTCGGCCAGCCTCAGCATCATAGCCCCTTTCTCGGGGGTTTCGCGCTCGACTGTCTCGCCGCTCCCGACAATCGAGAGGGCACGGGTAGTGGGGATGCGGAGCCCGTGCATCGCCTCGCCGCAAAGGTACTCCCTTATCGCCGATCTCAACACCGCCCTGCCGTCGAAGACGCGCGCGTATTTCGTGCGCCCCGCTCCTTTGAGATGAAGGTCGTATTTCCGCCCCGGCCCGTTCCTGACCTCGCCCAGGAGTATCGCCCTCCCGTCCCCGATATCGGGGTTGTAAACGCCGAACTGATGGCCGGTGTAGTACATCGCGAGGGGCTCGGAGCCGGGGAGGAGCTTCCTGCCGGAAAAGTATTCGACGAAGTCGGGGTTGTGAGCCTCTTCAGGATCGAGCCCTATGAGCAGCGCGGCCTCGGGGTTGAAGCTCACGAGGCAGGGGTTCTCGAAAGGGGTCGGACGCACGAGGTCGTAAAAATCCCCGGGCAGCCGTCTGTATGTATTATCGAACTCGAGCTCGTTCAATTTGCGCATAATGCAGTGCAGTACCTGAAATACGTGTATTATAGGGATAAAGAAACAGTAAGTCGATCATCGTATATTCAAGCCGGCCCATTCACGGCTTGCCGGCTAGATGCCGCCATGCCTAAAGGTTCTATGAAGCACAGGAAGAATAAAATAAAGCGCCAGCACAGTATTATTAAAGGGCTCGGGAGCTTTCTCGAAACCTACATTTCCCCGCTCGCGTTTGTAGAATCGATTATCCCGGGCGAGATAAATGTCGGTAAAAAACCCGGAGAGAACCTCAAAGTCCGTTACAAGTATAGCACAGTGAGCGGCGCCAAGCTCATCGCCAGGAGCGGTACGTCCGTGCAGGAAGTTTTCGTGGTGACGAGCGACCCGGAAAAGTTAAGGGAGGTAATCGAGAATTCCCAGGGTTGAGAAGTAAAAAGAGACTATACCGAATTCTGCATTCAGGTGAACTCCATCACTTCCGATTTGACATTGTTTTATCTCAAGATCATCATCTTAGCAAATGTAGAGTGAGCGGTATTCACTCACATTGCATTGTTGTGATTGTTGACGATATAAAATTTGGTTTAACGATAAAGAAGGAATAAAATGAAACCAATCTATTTCGACTTTACAGTAAAAGATATTGAAACAGCAAGGAGTTTCTTTGAAAAAGTTTTCGGTTGGAGATTTGAGCGTTTTCCGATGCCTTATAAGTATTATAGAATTCAGGCAGGCGCTCCTGAAGAACCGGGAATTGATGGAGGAATAGGGGCCATTGAAGATACCAAGGTCAGTGACGGTAAACCATTAACTCAGGTAACCATACCCGTTTCAAACATCGACAACCTGATTACAACAGTAAAAGAAAATGGCGGTAAGGTAATTGAAGAGAAGATGGCAATTCCCGGTATCGGGTGGTATGTGACTTGTGCAGAACCAGGCGGGCTAAAATTTGGAATGATTCAGGCAGATCCAAATGCCACATAATAAGGCCCGATGCCGATTTAAACTAGCCTGAGGCAGTTCCTGCCCAGAAGCCTTTCTATATCATGGATGAAATCGTCGTGCACGTCGACCCTCGCATCTCCGACCTCTATGACGGCCTCTCCGTCGCCGGTCGCTATGTGTATGTGCACGAGCGAATCCCCGGGGTAGCTTGTGAAAATCTCCCTCAGATGAATGAAGTTGTCCCTTCCGGATTTCTCGCTGTCGAGACTGATGTGCACTGTTGAGCCGTTCCTGAGCGCCTTAATGGGCTGTATGTCGGTTGCCCTCATCTTGACCCTGTCTTCTCCGGGCTCGAGCACCCCCCTGACGATAACGGGCTCTACCTTGTCTTCGAGAAGGGGGAGGGATTTCCTGAGGAGGTCATTAAAAATCACGACCTCGATCGAGCCTTTTAAATCCTCGAGCACCATGTTGCCGAATATGCCCGAGCCGTTCTTGGTGTGCTTGACGGTGAGCGAGCGCACGACCCCGGCTACGGAGACGTCGCGCCGCTCTTTCAACTCGGAGAGGGCTTCCGTATCCGTATTCCCGGCCGACCGCGATATCTCCGACGCGTATTTGGACATCGGGTGGCTCGTAACGTAGAAACCGAGGACCTCCATCTCGAACCTCAGCATCTCCTTCTCGCCCCACTCGTCCGTTTCGGACATACGCGGCAATGAGACCGAATCGTTTAAAGCGAAGAGGGAATGCTGACCTTCGACCGAGCTCTTCTGCTTGAGCGACGTGTAGTTGAGGAGCGTGTCGAGGGACTCCATAAGGGCCGCCCTGCCGACCGAGAGGGAATCGAAGGCGCCGCTCTTGATCAGGCTTTCGAAAGTCCTCCTGTTGAGCTTCCTCGCTTCGACTTGCTCGCAGAAGCTAAAGATCGAATCGAATTTCCCCTTCTCACGCCTGGCCTTTATAATCGCTTCGACAGTGCCTTCGCCCACGTTCTTTATCGCCGCGAGTCCGAACCTGATGGTGCCGTTAGACGCGGTGAACCCCGCCAGGCTCTCGTTCACGTCGGGCGCGAGCACCGGGATGCCCATCTGCTTGCATTCCGTGATGCTCGATATGACTTTATCAGTATTGCTCGATTCGACGGACATGAGCGCCGCCATGAATTCGGCCGGGTAGTGGGTCTTGAGATACGCCGTTTGGTAAGTTATGAGCGCATATGCGGCGCTGTGGCTCTTGTTGAAAGAGTATTCGGCGAACTTCTCCATCGCATCGAATATCTCTTTAGCCTTTTTATCCTTTATATCCTTTCGCTTCGCCCCTTCGAGGAACCTCTCCCTCTGGGCTTTCATCTCTTCGGGTTTTTTCTTCCCCATCGCGCGCCTGAGGAGATCCGCCTCGCCGAGGCTGTAATCGGCGACGACGCTCGCGGTGCTCATTATCTGCTCCTGGTATACGAAGAGCCCGTAAGTGTCGCGCAGGATGTCCTGTAGCTCGGGGAGCGGGTACTGGGTCTTTCTCTTCCCGTGCTTGCGCTCTATGTATTCGTCGACCATGCCGCTGTCGAGCGGTCCCGGCCTGTATAGGGCGAGCACCGCGATAATGTCTTCGAAGTCCGTGGGCTGGAGATTAATCATGAGCTCCTTCATGCCCGAGGACTCGATCTGGAAGATACCGCGCGTCCTGCCGCTCGAAAGGAGCGCATAAACCTTAGGGTCGTCGAGGGGTATCTTGTTTATGTTGAGCTTGAATTCGTCTCCGTTCCCGTAGTTCTCCTTGATAAGCGCGAGCGCCTTGCTTATAACCGTGAGTGTCTTCAAGCCCAGGAAATCGAATTTGACGAACCCGAGCTCTTCTATAGAGTTCATATCGAACTGGGTCACGACTTCGTTCTTCGAGCCTTTGCAGAGTGGTATGTGGTCTGCGAGCGGCTCGTTGGCTATAACGATGCCGGCCGCGTGCGTGGAGGAGTGCCTGACCATGTCTTCGAGCGGCTTCGCGAGCTCAATCATCTCCTTGAGCTGCGGGGAGCCCTCGATGAGCTTTTTTAACTCGGAGACGCTTTCTATAGCCTTGTCTATGCTGAATACCTTTCCCCTGAAGGACGGTATGAGCTTCGTAACCCTGTCGACGTCAGCATACGGGATGCCGAGCACCCTGCCGACGTCTTTGACCACGGCTTTCGCGGACATTGTCCCGAAGGTGCCTATCTGGGCGACTTTGTCGGCTCCGTATTTTTCCGTTACGTATCTTATTACCTCGTCCCTGCCCTCAGCGCAGAAGTCTATGTCTATATCAGGCATGCTTACGCGCTCGGGGTTCAGGAACCTCTCGAAGATGAGGTTATACGGGATGGGGTCGATTTCGGTGATTCCGAGCGAATACGCTACGAGGCTGCCCGCTGCGCTCCCCCTGCCGGGGCCGACGGGAATGCCGCTTGACTTTGCATAGTTTATGAAATCGGCGACGACGAGGAAGTAGCCCGAGAAACCCATCTTTTGTATAATCTCGATTTCGTTCTCGAGCCTGCTCTTATAATCCGCCTGTTTCTCAAGCGGAATTGCGTTCTCGTTCAACCTTTCCTCAAGCTTTTCCCGTGCGAGCGATGCAAGGTATTCGTCGAGCGTTTTACCCCCTTCGGCTTCGAATACAGGCAGCTTGTACCCGCCCCTCTCGAACTCCAGGTTGCACCTCTTCGCGACCTCCGAGGTCATCTTGATTGCGTCCTCGAACCCTTCGAGGTCTTTAATCATCTCGCCCTCTGATTTCAGATAATACTGGTCTCCCTGAAACCTGAACCTGTTCTCGTCCTGGAGCGACGATCCGGTCTGAATGCACAGGAGCGCGTCGTGGGGACGCGAGTCCTCGCGTCTCAGGAAATGGCAATCGTTTGTCGCCACGATGGGTATGCCGAGTTTTTCGCCTATCTCTCTTACTTTCTTGTTAACCCTCTTCTGCTCTGGCAGGCCCGTGGCCTGGACCTCCAGGTAATATCTGTCCCCGAACATTTCCCTGTACATTGCGGCGACGTTGAGCGCCGCCTTCATGTCCTTGTTGAAAATCGCCTTGGCAAGCTCGCTGTTGAGGCATCCGCTTAAGACTATAAGCCCTTCGTTATGTATGCCGAGGAGCTCGTGATCCACCCTCGGCCTCCTGTAAAACCCGTCGAAATAAGCCTTGGTCACGAGCCTCGAGAGGTTCTGGTAACCGGCCCAGTTCATGGACAAGACGGTCAGGTGATGGGTCTTGCCCTCGGAAGCGTTATCGGGGTTAATCTTTGGCGTGACGTAGAGCTCGCAACCTATGATGGGCTTAATGCCCGCTTCCTTTGCTTTTTTATAGAAATCGTATGCGCCGAACAGGTTCCCGTGGTCGGTGAGAGCAACCGCCTCCATTCCGAATTCCTTGGCAAGCGGGAAGAGGTCTTCAAACTTTATCGCGCCGTCCAGCAGTGAATATTGGGAGTGGAGGTGAAGATGGACAAAACCGTTAGACATCAGTTTTTATTATATCCGCGAAGGCTCGGGCAGTTCAAGAGCCTGTAAAACATCATTTGTTTCATACGGGTTACGATGGAAGTAAAACTAACGCCTTCGAGCCGAAAAAAAGCGGAACGGGCCCCGTATTGAAAAGAATTCCCTGAAAAGTATATTAACGGTAAGCATATATAGAGAATCGGCTGAAAAATCTTTGATTACCGCATAATGTTCCGAACGATGTCCGGTTGCTAATATAAGGCGCTATCAAGGAGGCTTTTAAAATAATGGAAGAGATTTTATCAGTTTTGAACACTATACCGAGCCCGTATTCGGACTTGGCCGCCGTAGGCGTAATATTTTTGATACTCCTGCTCCTGTCGCTCGTAATCGCATTCCTCTTCGAGCAGAAACCGAAGAAAGAAGCCGTAAAACCGGAACCCGGGAAGGAAGCCTATAAGGAAACTGAAAAAGTTTTAGCGCCGCCTGATCTCGATGTATTTAAAGCCCCGCCCGCGGGAGAGGCGACTCCCGCGGTCCTTCCGGCCACGGCAGAACACCTGGAGACAAGGCAGGCGAGAGAGCCGGAAAAGGCCGCTCCCGAAGCCATAGAAACCTCTGAGCCGGAGGCGGAGCCCGAAGAGCCCGCAGTTGAGGCACCCGCCTTAGGGGAAGAGGCAGCGGCGGCTGTAGAAGAGCCCGAGGAAACAAAAGAAGGGCTTTTCGCGAGGTTGAGGAAGGGCCTTTCCAAAACACATACGGGGCTATTCGGCAGGCTCGGAGAAGTACTGTCCAAAAAAGAGATAGACGAAAGCGTATGGGACGACTTCGAGGAAACGCTTATTATGGCCGATATTGGCGTAGGGACTACGATGAAGCTCAGGGAGAGGATAGGGGCGAGCATACAGAAAAAATCGCTCCGGGACGCGGACGCTATAACCGGGGCGCTCAAGGAAGAGATACTGAGGATACTGAAAACGGCGGAGGGCAGCCCGATACGCATCAGCACGAGGCCCTACGTGATAATGGTAGCCGGGGTGAACGGGGTTGGAAAAACGACTACGATAGGCAAGCTCGCGAACAGGCTTAAAAAGGAGAACCTGAGCGTCATGGTAGCGGCGGGGGATACGTTCAGGGCGGCCGCCACGGAGCAGCTCGAGGTGTGGTCGAAGCGTGTGGGATCGGATTTCATCAGGGGGCAGGGCGGGGCCGACCCTTCTTCGGTCGCGTTCGACGCCGTGAGAGCGGCCTCGGCCCGCGGGACCGACGTGCTTATCATAGACACCGCGGGGAGGCTCCACACGAAAGGGAACCTCATGGAAGAGATAAAGAAGATGAAGAGGGTGATATCCCGCGAGCTCGCCGAGGCGCCTAACGAAACTCTCCTGGTGCTCGACGCGACCACCGGGCAGAACGCAATCCAGCAGGCGAAGATGTTCAACGAGGCCCTCGATGTAACGGGCATTGTGCTAACGAAGTTAGACGGGACGGCGAAGGGGGGAGTGATAGTGGCTATCGCCGACGAGCTTAATATTCCCGTCAAATATATAGGTATAGGCGAGAGCCTGAGCGACCTCCGGGAGTTCAGCGCCGATGAATTCGTCGAAGCCCTGTTTTACTCCGGTGAAGAATCCGTGCATTGACATGCCGGGCCGCTCTATAATATGAATATGTATTAATGACACGTATGAAAAAGGAACCGCACGAAAAATATATGTCTCTCGCAATAAGCCTCGCCAGAAAGGGGGAAGGGATGACAAGCCCGAACCCGCTCGTGGGGGCGGTCCTCGTGAAGAGCGGGAAGATCATAGGGAAGGGTTACCACAGGAAGGCGGGGCTGCCGCACGCCGAGATCGAGGCATTCATCGACGCCGGGAGGAATGGACGGGACGTCGGGGGCGGGACCCTCTACGTATCGCTCGAGCCCTGCTGCCACAGGGAGAAGAAGACCCCGCCCTGCACGGACGCGCTTATAGAGAAAGGCGTCCGGGAAGTGATCGTCGGCGCGCTCGACCCGAACCCGAGGGTGAGCGGGAAAGGGGTAAAAACGCTCAGGGACGCGGGCATACGCGTAACGACAGGCGTGCTCGAGGAAAAGGCCCGTGAGCTCAACGAGGCCTTTAACAAATACATAACCACGGGCACCCCGTTCGTGACGCTCAAGCTCGCGGCCACGCTCGACGGGAAGATCGCGACCCATACGGGGGACTCCAAATGGATAGGGAGCGAGAGGCAGAGAAAGATGGGACACAGATTGAGGAACCTTGCGGACGCGGTCATGGTCGGGACAGGGACGATCCTCAAAGACGATCCGCGCCTGAACGTAAGGCTCTATAAGAAGGCCGGGAACGAAAGACAGCCCGTGCCCGTCGTGCTCGATAGAACGCTAAAGACTCCGGTTAAATCGAAAATATTCTCCGCCCATGACAGCGTGATAATAGTAACGGGGAGAGCGCACGATACGGCCAAAAGAAAGAAGCTCGAAGGGGCAGGCGCAAGGATTATCGAGGTCGGACTCGGGAGGGACGGGCACTTAGGTCTCAGGGAACTCGCACGCAAGCTCGGGAAGAATGAAATTACGAGCCTCCTTATAGAAGGGGGGAGCGCGACCGCTGCCCTGGCTCTAAAGAGCGGGATAGTGGATAAGATCGTGTTTTTTTACGCGCCCAAGGTGATAGGCGCCGAAGGTTTGAGCATGGTCGGGAAACTGGGCGTGTCCCGTATAAAAGACTCCCTCGGCATAGAAAGGGTGAAAATAAGGAAATTAGGCGACGAATTCATGGTCGAAGGCTGTGTGGCTAAACCAAACCGGCAAAAGAAATGATATGATTTACCCAGCCAATGGATAATAAGAAAAAAGAGAGAGCGGGCCTTTTCGGCGGTACGTTCGATCCCGTGCATCTGGGCCATCTGCGGGCAGCGGAGGAAATAAGGGAGCAGCTCTCTTTAGACATGGTGTACTTCATACCCGCCGCCATCCCCCCTCATAAGAACACGACGCATACCACACCGTCCGGACAGAGACTCGATATGCTGAGGCTCGCGGTCGGAGATAACCCGCGCTTCGACATTTGCGATTACGAGCTTGGGAAAAGTACGGCATCTTATACCGTGGAGACGCTAAGACACCTAAACGGGCTTAATCCGGATTCGGACTATTATTTCATGGCAGGAAACGAGCTGTTCGGGGAAATAGAGACCTGGAAGGAATGGAGGGAGCTGTTCAGGCTTAGCAATTTCGCGGTGATCACGAGGCCCGGCTACCCGGACTCAAACGAAGCGAAACTACCGCTTGCCCTCGAAAACGATTTTAGTTATTATAAAGAAAAAGACGGCGTGCAATTCTACATAGATAAGAACTCTAAATTAATTGCTTTTTCCAAGATAAGGGGCCTCGAGATATCTTCTACAGAAATAAGGCGTTGCGTGAATTCAGGGAGGTCCATCAAGTACCTCGTCCCGGCATCCGTTGAGGAGTACATACTGCGTAACAACATTTATAGAACGGAGGAATAACTATAAACTCAAAAAAGAAGGCTCTCGTTATGGCACAGGCGGCATGGGAGAAAAAGGCGGACAACCCGGTGCTTCTCGACGTCGGCTCCACGAGCGACGTAACTGATTATTTCCTCGTCTGCAGCGCGAACTCGACAAGGGGCGTAAAGACCATAGCGGATAATATAGAAAAGACGCTCGAGGAAGCGGGGGAGAAGGTAATCGGGATCGAGGGGTATTCGGACGGGAACTGGGTGCTTATCGATTCCGCCGACGTTGTCGCGCACATCTTTTATGAACCAAGCAGAAAATTCTACGATATAGAGAGCCTCTGGATCGACGCCCCCCGTGTAAAAACATCTTTCAAAGACGAAATCAAGAAGAAACCCGGCGGGCTTCAGGAAATCCAGGCCGCCGAATGAACCATTCCGTAATCGGCTCAATCTTCAATAGATAAAGAATATTTCGGTAATTGTGAATCGAGGTAATTAATAAAGCCCACAAGTGAACCCATAGCCTCACCTGGGTAAGCCCGGAATTATATTTCGCGTATATCAGCCTCTACTTACTGTCCTTCTTTAAACCCGCGCCTCCGGATGAAAGCGGGGATTTCGAATTCGTCCTCACCGATGTCCGTGGGGAGCTTTGTCACAAGCTTTTTTATATTCTGGTTCCTGATGCTCTGTATTCCGGTCGCTATGACCGTAATCTGAACAGATTCCTTGAATTCGGGATTGAATACCAGGCCGAAAATGAGGTTTACTTCCTCGTGAGCCCGGTCCTTGATATAATTGCAGGCCTCGTTGAGCTCTTCGATTCCAAAGTCAGGAGAGGCGGTTACATTGAGGAGAATGCCCGTCGCGCCGTCGATCGATATGTCTTCGAGTAAGGGGCTCGTAATCGCGGCTTCGGCGGCTTCGACCGCCCTGTTGCTGCCCTCGGCGTAGCCCGTACCCATGAGGGCCTTTCCGCCGTTCTCGCCCATGATGCTCTTGACGTCGGCAAAGTCCACATTGATATAGCCCGTACCCGTGATTATGTCCGAGATACCGCGCACTGCCTGGTGGAGCACTTCGTCGGCTCTCTTGAACGCGTCGAGTATCGTAATCTTGTGCACTTCCGTCAGGCGGTCGTTCGGGATAACGATCAGCGTGTCGACTTCTTTTTCGAGGCTCTCTATGCCCAGGAGGGCCTGCTTGTTTCTCTTGGGACCTTCGAAACCGAACGGCCTCGTAACTACGCCGACAGTGAGGGCGCCGCATTCTTTCGATACCTGCGCGATTATGGGCGATGCCCCGGTGCCGGTGCCTCCTCCCATGCCCGCTGTGATGAACACCATGTCCGCGCCTTCGATCGCTTCAGCGATCTTGGCCTGGTCTTCGATCGCCGCTTCCCTGCCGAGCACGGGGTTACCGCCGGAGCCGAGCCCTTTGGTGGTCCTGCTGCCGATCTGGATCTTTGCGGATGCGAGGGATTTCCTCAGGTCCTGCGCGTCGGTGTTAGTCACGATAAACTCGACACCGTGGAGGCCCTTTTCTATCATTGCGTTTATAGCGTTGCCGCCGGCACCGCCAGCGCCGATGACTTTTATTTTCGCCTTTTGTTCTATACCTGTGTCTTCGAGCTCAAAGTTTGCCATATATAACACCCTCCTCCAGTATAGTTACCTCATTTTAACCTAAAAAAACTCCTGAAACCAGTTTTTCATACTGTCAAATATTTTTTTGAAAACATTTTCATCGCGTATCCGTAATTTTTTGTCGCCCTTGTATCCGCAGCCGTATAAGACGAGACCGACTCCCGTGGAGTAAACGGGGTTGGCAATTATATCGGTAAGCCCACCGACATCGGTCGGAATGCCCATCCTTACGGGCATTTCCAGAACGTGCTCGGCGAGCTCGACTGTCCCGTTCATTATCACGCTCCCCCCCGTTATAACCACTCCCGCGGGGACGAGGTCTTCTAATCCCGACTTCTTTATCTCTCTTTTCGCGAGGGCGAAAATTTCTTCCAT
>JAHKKQ010000193.1 GCA_020027805.1 Candidatus Dadabacteria bacterium | reverse complement strand
GGCGGCGTAAGGGAGTTCGTGGTTCTGGAGATAAGCTGACAGCTTCCAAAGCCTTCTCCCGGGCGGTTCAGTCAATTACAACGCTCGATTCCACTTTGCCCGTCACAGGATCGTATACGTATTCTTCGCCCAGAGGATGGGCCGGGAAATCCGCCGTCGTCTCGAGCTCTATGAATTTTCTGAGCTCGTCCAGGCTCCTCGGATAATCTCCGTATAGTTTTTTATATCTGGCGGACTTTGCGTTTAGAAAAGATATGTCCTCCTGGATTTTCCGCTTCGAGAGCTCCGAGCTTTTAATCGCTTCTATCCTGGGCGCGAGGATAAATTTGCCTCCCACCGGGGCTTCCGGGATCCCGTTTCCGACTACGCCTGACCGAGCCAGATCTTCAGGCGACGAAGGCAGCCTTCCGTAGCGCTTTACGTACTCCTTTAATGATACCGTCAGCCTGTCCTCGAGGGCCATCGTGTCTATCTCGTTGATATTCCTGAGCGCGAATTCCCTCCTCCCATCGCTCGGGCTCGTTTCGTAAATGATTTCCCAGATCTTCCTCGACAGCTCGTTGTTCCCGCCCCTCGCGTGAGCGGATGCCGCCATGCCCTTCATCGAGGCCTTTCTCAGCGGGGAGATGCCCGGTTTGTCGGAGGCTTCCCTGAACAGCTCGGCGGCTTTTTCGTAGTCTTTCGGGTAAAAATAGTAGATGAAAGCCTCTTCGAGCGGCAGCTTGTAATTTTCAGGATTGTTCCTTCTCCCTTTATCGAGGAGCTCGATCCCCTTCCTCGTTTCTCCGAGCCCGAATGGCGGGGGTTCCGCCAGGAAAGTGCCCCCGTACCTGTATGCGTTCACGAACTTCGGGTCGAGGTCCGTGATAATATCGAAATAGTGATAAAGCAGGTCGGGATTCTGCTCATTAGATTTCTTACTGCCGAAGTATTGGAGCGCCCTCAGCCAGTATATGTCCGCGAGGAGCTCGTTATAGCCGAGAGAGAGCTTCTTCAAGGACGAAGACGATATGTAAAGGCTCCCTTCGACTGACCGGAACCTGCCTCTTATATCGTCGATCCTGATCTGAAAGGGGATCGATACCGCAATAAGAGCGGCCAGTATGACGAGGGCGATCAAAGGTTTTATCGCGGTTCTGACTGACATCTGCTATTTAAACTCTTTCCTCTCGAAAATGATGGTCGCGAGTATGAGGAGTGCGAGTGTATATATGACCGCGTATACCGTCGTGTATAGAATTAGATCGGGGTTGACGACCCCTCCGTATACGGCTTCGCTTCTCACGTCGAATTTCTCGAGGTTGGGGATTATTCTGTAAACCGCCTCGGAAAACAGGGCGGTCAAGGGGCTCTTTACTTCCTCGGCGAATAGTCTGATATCGCTCGAGAAACGCCCTATCGCGATGACGAAGAAAGTGAATAATGCGCTCATAATGGGGGTCGTGAAGCTCGAGAATACGAGCGCAATGCCTATTACGACGAGGAATTCGAGGTATTCGAAATACACCGCGTTGAAAAATTCCGCGTAGTAGTGTCCCCCGTAATAAAAACTTATAAGCCCCTCGTATCTGATTTCAATGAACAGGACGAGCAGGAATAGAATAAGCGCCATGCCGAGCGTGATTACGAATAGAGTGATCCCAAGGCCCAGGTATTTCCCGAATATGAATTCATATCTCTTGATGGGTTTCGAGAAAATGTTGTAAACGGTTTTTCTCTCCACCTCTTTGTATACGAGGCCGATGCCCAGAAAAACGGATATGAGGATTCCGATTATGGATATGGCGGTGAGCCCCAGGTCCTTGACTATCTTGTTGTACTGTTCCGCCGATATGCTGGCGAAGACGAGCGAGCTCAGGATCATTATTATCGCGAACAGTATCAGGCTGTACAGGACCCTGTCCCTGATTGCCTCTATGAACGTATTGTGCGCGACGCTAAGTATTCTTCTCATCTTATGTTATTCGCGTGACTGACACCCGAGTTTCTATTGTTCCTTTTGCGGGTTCCCCTTTTTGGCTTCCTCTACGAAGAGCCCTTCGAGGGACTTCCTCAGCGGGTGGATAGATACGATCTCGGCTGACGTGCGCGTAACGGCTTCGAGGACCATACGCTTGATGTCTTCGTCGAACTTGAGCACTATGTATCCGGCCCTGCTGTCCATCTCTACCCTCAGGTCTTTTACGCACTGCTTTACTTCGTCGCCGGGCCCTTCGAGATGCATTTCGTAGTCCGTGTGAATCTCTTTAAGCAGCTCCCCGATATTTCCGATTTTTATGACCGTGCCTCCCATGATTATCCCGACCCTGTCGCAGAGCGCTTCCACGTCCGAGAGCATGTGGGAGCTGAGGAGTATCGTCTTTCCTTTCCGTTTCTCTTCTAGTATCAGGTCTTTAATTTCTCTCCTGCCTATGGGATCGAGTCCGCTCATCGGCTCGTCGAGTATTATGAATTCCGGATCGTTTACGAGGGCCTGGGCGATGCCGATACGCTGGAGCATGCCCTTCGAATATTTTCTCATCTGCATTTTTTTCGCGTGCTCCATGCTGACTTTCCGTAGCAGCTCCTCTATTTTTTCGTGGAGGTATTTTCGCTTCAGGCCGTGGAGCTCGCCCATGTAGTAAAGGAGCTCCTCCCCTGTGAGGTAGTCGTAGAAGTATGGGTTCTCCGGCAGGTAGCCTATCCTGCTCTTGGCCCCTGAGTCCGAGTGCTCTTTGCCGAGGAGCTCTATCTTCCCCTCGGTCGGAGTGACGAACCCCAGGATCGATTTGAACGTCGTGGTCTTCCCCGCGCCGTTAGGCCCGACGAAGCCGAACACCTCTCCCTTATAAACGTCGAAGGTTACGTTCTTAAGTACACGCGTCTTCTTGCCCGTGAATCCGGTTTTGTAATCCTTAACAAGGTTCGTGATATTGAGTATTGCTTCTGACATGTTCGGACATCTAAATATATGTTAATCGATGCCGGGAGGCAACATATTCATCTGGACTTCGTGGCGGACGGAACAAAAAGTGGTTTATTGGCAATCTTTGGGTACTAACCGTCGCACGCGGGGTCACCGCTGCCCGACTCGAACGTGCCGTTTGCTCCCGAAGCCTGTGATGTCACTGTACACTTGATGACCTTGTCGGTGAATGCGGAGAAATCTTTCCTGCCGTTAACCCTCGCGCTTGTCATCGAGGCCTCCCATCCGAAGTCTCCTTTGAGCGACTGAGCGTCGGTGCCGGCGTCATCGCTCCATGACAGACAGTATCCGGCTTTCGGGTCGATACAATCGGCGGAGCTCGAAGGGCTGCCGTCGCTCGAGACCGCATCTTCGAAAGTGGAATCTATGAGCGCATCCTCCGGGTCGCTTGTTCCGCCCGGGTCTCTGAGTGTTCCCGCGATACCGAGCACTCCGATTAAGTTTGTAAAGTTCCTGTCACCGTTATCGTCCAGGTCCTGTTCGAAATACTCATACTCGGCGTCTTTAAGGGTCTGCAGGGCCTTCCGCGCGTTAACCTCGTTCGCGGAGATACGGGCTTTCAGAAGGTTAGGTATAGCGATAGCAAGCAGGATGCCGATGATAGCCGCCACTACAAGCAGCTCGATAAGGGTAAATCCGTTTTCATGTTTTCTGTTATTATTATTTATCATATATCTACCCTCAACATACTTAATAGCAATATACATACCAGAACGGCATTAATATCATTCATTTGTAAAGAATGGTAACTTATACTCATCATTGAATAAATAAATATTAAAATCAGAGTTGAAGGCAATAATATTCATAAGATACATTTCTTCAGAAAATGACTTGACAATATTTGTCATGGCGATGCAATTTCTGTTATCCGGGTAGGTCGAAGATGAAATGGATATAGAGCATTCTTCTTAAAAACGCAGCGGCAAGTTGTTGTTAAGTTGTCGATTTTATAATTAATACCAAGGGAATTATGAACCAATTAAATAGAACTATTGTTATCGATCGGAGTAACAGTATATTGTCTCGGAAATAAAAAACGGCGGGTTTATTACAAACCCGCCGTTTTAAGTTTTTTCTTTCGATTAATTATTAGAGTTAATCGCAGCCTGGGTCATCACGGTTAGCCTCGAATGTACCAGCGGCCCCTGTTGCGGATGTGCTTAATGTGCATCTCAATGCGCCGTCGCCATATACAGAGAAGTCCCTTCTGCCGGTCTTGTTGAAGCTCGTCATACTGTTCTGCCAGCCGAAGTCATCAAAATTCCC
>JAHKKQ010000192.1 GCA_020027805.1 Candidatus Dadabacteria bacterium | reverse complement strand
CCTGAATGTGTTTTCAGACGGGAGCTTGAGTCTGTGAAAATCCTTGATACGCTTCCCGGCCCGGATGAGATCGTCTAACAATTTTTTCGGGACGGCCTTCCGGGCTTCCCGGAATTCCTTTTTCGATACCCGTACGGTTCTACCCGTAAGCGCCACCTTGTCGAACCTCTTCGTATACTTGAATAGCGCACTGTCCCCGTTCTTCCTGACGTCCTCCACTATTTTTCTGGCCGAGCCTTCGAGCCCGGGGTCGGAGAGGGAGGAGCCCCTCCTTAAACCCTTTAATTCCTTCGCCAGATTGCCTTTGTTTATTTGGATAATTTTCACAATGAGAGAGGATTATACATAGGAAAGCCGGTTATCAAAAGAAACCATGCCCCGGGGCGTAATCTTTTCTCACGAGGCGCTCCGGGCGGCGCCCGGATATTGGAATTTGTCCTATCCGGTAAACTAAATCATCGATTACAGGAGCAGCTGATTCCGCACATCCGCGGCGGAGGCCCGCTTATGGAGATGCTGACTGTGTAACCGTATGAAATTACACGTATTAGAGAGAAGGCTCGAGATCCCGATAACCCTGAAGGAGGCATGGGACTTCTTTTCCAATCCGGCCAACCTGGCGGATATCACGCCTCCCCGGCTCGGGTTCAAGATGACGTCGGATGCGCCTGAGAGGATATATCCGGGACTCATAATGACTTACACGGTTTCGCCTTTTTTCGGCCTGCCTGTGAATTGGGTCACAGAGATAACTCACCTGAAGGAGCCCGAATTCTTTATAGATGACCAGCGCCTTGGCCCTTACAAGCTCTGGCACCACGAGCATATGTTCAAAGAAACCGGAGGGGGGGTCGAGGTCCATGACCTGGTGCATTACGCCCTGCCCCTGGGTCCGCTCGGGGATATCGCCCATAAGCTCGTGGTAAAGAGGCAGTTGAGAGATATATTCGATTATAGAAACGAATACCTGGCGCGTAAGTTCGGAAGGGTATAATGACCCGCAGTCATAGGACAGGGCGGGCATGAAAGAGCCGGCTCGGCCGATAGACGGAAGCATCAAAAAAAACGTTCTTCTCTCCGAAAGCGCCGTTAACAGATTGACAGGGCGCGGAGCGAAAATATAATTTCCTATCATGAATGACAAAATAATAGATATCGCACAATATACATACGACCAGGCCGAGAACGAGCTCCGCATGAGGCTCGTCGAGTACACGGAGCGTCCGGAGATACAGGCCCAGGCAGGGGAGGCATTTTACATATGGAAGGCCGACCCGGACTTCATCCCTGATGAAGTTTCGGACAACCAGATCGACGACCTCACATTCGAGAAATTCTTCGACTGGTTCCTCTACGACTTCAGGCTGCTCGATACGGGCGATAGGATCATCGAGCGGTTCTACTACGATGAGAGGGGTACGCTTTCCGGGCCGGAGGAAGCGGTTATCAAGGGATGGATCGACAGCGTATACAGCTTTTTCGAGGTCGGAGAGGTAGTGCCGGGAGAATACTGCGACATCAGGGACTTGTTCCTCCAAACGGAATTCAGGGTCCGCGACTCTTCGTCGTCTAAGAAGCTCAGGTCCTCCGACATCATCGGCGCAAGGCCTTTAATCGCCGGGGATAATGTCTATTTCTCGGGGATCATCTCCGCCTACCCCCAGGCGTTCAAGAACATTATTCTCGAGTACTTCGACAGCGAGTTTGAGCTATACGGGAAATCCCGCGGAGCCGGAGCCGATAAAAAGGAATTCATCAGAGACCTGGGTTTTCAGATCTCGAACTATATGGATGAGCTCGCGAGAAACCCGCATTTCATCACCCCCGAGGGGGAGGACCTCGTACTGGCATCGGCGGTATATGGAGTTAAGGACAGAGGCAAGGCGCTTGAAAGACTGGACAAAATTGATGCATTGAAGCAGATAAGCGGACCAGACGAGGAGATAAGGGTATTCACTATCGATATAGGGGGGAGGAGCAACATATCCGGCACTATCGAGGTCGATGACGAGAGACTCGACATAGCGACCTACTCGCTTGAAATGCTCGAGAGAGCCAAGTCAATAATAGAGAAAGAGCTCGAAGGCCTCATAGTGCACGTGGAAGACAAGGCAAAGGGGATGGAATCCTATACCGAGAGAAATCAAAAGGCGAAAACAAAATTGAAAAGACTTCCCCCGGGGGTCAAAAGCAAAAAGGAGCTGGACAAGAAATTAGACGAATATTATAAACAATGGTTAGACCTGCCGCTCGCCGCGCTCGACGGTCTGACGCCGAGAGAGGCGGCAAGAACGGCGGAAGGGAATAAGAAGCTTAATATCGTATTACGCGAGCTCGATAATATTTACAAACTCGCCAGGGAGCGCGGTGAGCCATACTACGACATTAAAAAGGTCAGACTTGAACTGAAATTGAAATGACCGGACCGCTCAGGCGTTCACACTTCAGGTTATCCCCGGATTTCAATCCGGTGAGCATCAGGGGGACATATTCGTTATCATGTTAAGACCGGTTGAAAGAAATCATACTATGGTATGTATATCGGGCGCATAATTGTCATACAGTAAAAAAAATTAAATATCATGCAATGTTAGGAATAGGTTGTAACGGTAAGTATGTCCCCGCAATAATACTAAAGTATTAAGCGTTTTACCGTACTACATACTTTAATTCCGGCAAAAGACCTACTTCAGTCTCGTTGACTCTACCTAACCCAATCTCTATACTATATAATAGACTTAGGAGAGGAGGATATTGAGACATGAGCAGAATATTAAAAACAACATTATCACTATTCATAACGGGGCTTTTATTTCTTCAGCCGGTATTTACTGCCTTTGCGCAGACATCGCTGGATGCGCAGGTATCGCTCGGGACCATGAAGGTATCGGATGAGGTAAAGGTCATTCTGGTCGACGGGAGCGAGGTCACTCTGAAGAACGAGACGTACCCGATATACCCCGACATGATCATTGACACTCTCGATAACGGCAAGGCGACGCTGATAGTAAACGGCGGGAAATACGTAATCGAACCCAACTCCGTATTTAAAGTCCAATCAATCGGAGACGGTTTTACGGGACTTTTGCTCACCCAGGGGGATCAGGGTGAGGTGTGCTATTGTTTCAATCCGAAATCGGGGTTCCTCGTAGATACACCCGAGGCGGACACTATCCCGCCTGATGAAAGCGCGATTAAAGCCGGCTCACCGGAGTATGTTGACGGCAGAACCAATGTTAAGGAAAATATTACTTCGGCCGTACAATACGACGGATACGCCGATTTTAAATCCAAATTCACAACTCAAACACTCGAACCCGGCGATGCCGCATCAAGCCCGGAGAAACAAGATCCCTATGATTCGTTCGAAAACAAATCGGGATGCTGTTCACCTGCTGCAGCTCCGCTGCTGATACCGGCGGCACTGGGAGCAGCCGCGGTTACGGGAGCCGTCTGCGGGGCCCTTTGCGGTGGTGGTAATGAGGATAATAACGCCAGCAACGTTCTCAGGCCAGCCGAATAGGGACTTCATAATATCAAAAGAACATAGGAAATTTTCAATTTCACTGTAGATATTATGCTACTCACAATTTGAGGGTGTATAATTAGTCTATGGGTTGGGAAAGGTGCAATTTGAATCATTATTTCAAAATAGGGATAACTGTGCTATTACTCACAGGTGTTTTCTGCGCTGCATGCGGCGGCGGTTCGAAATCAGGAAGCACATATACCCTGCCGCAGGCCCAGAGAGATACAGATACAGAAAATCAGGAATTGAACCGGAAGATAATTCAGGAGACTTTTAGTTCAAATGCATCTGTAGATTACCTGATCGGGCCCGGCGACCTCCTGGACATTAAGGTTCTTGAAGCCCCGGATCTGGACACGGAAGCAAGGGTGAATACAAAGAACATGATATCTTTCCCTCTGCTCAGTACTGTGGAAGTGGGTGGTCTTAACGCCCTGGAAGCGGAGGAAAGGATAAAAGAACAATTAACCGAAAACTATATGCAAGACCCTCATGTCGTTGTATCAATAAAGGAATTCAAAAGTCAGAGGGTGGCTGTTATCGGAAGCGTAAAAACACCCGGAACGTATGAGCTTCTGGGGAAGGGGAGCCTCCTGGACGCTATTGCGTTGGCGGGAGGATTAAATCCAGATGCAAGCGAAATCGCGTATGTTACTAGAAAGGGTAAGGAAGGGCAGCAGAAATCGGTTCAAATAAATCTCGGCGAATTGCTCGACGAAGGC
>JAHKKQ010000191.1 GCA_020027805.1 Candidatus Dadabacteria bacterium | reverse complement strand
TTCAGCACTTCTCTAATCGCGTTCAATTTCAGCCTCACTCCGAAGTTCCTTATCGACTGCTGGGGCTCTATGAACGTCCTCCCTACGTAATGGCTTCTGAGAAGCCCGAGCTCGAGCGGGAGCCCCGATTCCTCGGAGAACCCCATTGCGGCGGGCACACCCGAATCGGGCACTGCGACGATTATATCCGCGTCGGCGGGCTGCTCTATGGCGAGCTGTCTTCCGAGCGCCCTTCGCACCTGATAGACGTTCCGCCCCGTTAGGAAGCTGTCGGGCCTGGCAAAATAAATGTATTCGAATACGCAGTAGGCGTGTTTCGATTCCCCGAAGGGCTTGAACGACTCGACGCCGTTCTCGTTGACCACGACAATCTCTCCGGGCTCTATCTCCCTTATGAACTCGGCTTCTATCAGATCGAACGCGCACGTTTCGGACGCGAATACTATGGAGTCCCCGAGCTTCCCCATGACCAGCGGCCTGAACCCGTAGGGGTCCCTCGCTGCGACCATGGCCTCGGGGGTGAGGAAGAGGAGCGAGTATGCCCCTTTACACTTTACGAGGGCCTCTATTATCCTTTGCAGGAGAGTCTCTTCTTTTGATTTCGCTATGAGGTGCACTATGACTTCGGTGTCCGTGGTGGACTGGAATATCGCGCCGTCCGCTTCGAGCTCTTCTCTCAATGTCCTCGCGTTCGTGAGGTTGCCGTTATGCGCTATGGCGAGCGCCCCGCGGAAATAATTGATGACTATGGGCTGCATATTTTTCGCCTGGCTCGATCCGGTGGTCGAGTAGCGTACGTGCCCGATGGCGTTAAGCCCCGTGAGGTGAGAGAGGATTTCTTCGGTGAATATATCGGAGACGAGGCCCATGGCGCGGTGGTTATGGAGGTTGACGCCGTCCGATGTTACGATGCCCGCGCTCTCCTGACCCCTGTGCTGGAGCGCATGAAGCCCCAGGTATGTGAGGTTCGAAGCCTCTACATTACCATAGATGCCGAATACGCCGCACTCTTCTTTAAGCTTTGGCATAACTTTTCAGGTTATTCTCGAACCCCGCCGCCCAGGCTCTCCTGGCCTCGGATACCGGAATATCTATCAAACCCTTTATTAAAAACCCCGCCCCTCCGACCGTTCCGATTACGGTCATGGGTACATTATTTGATTCAGTAATTGTTCTAAGGATTCCTGTGTACTTATTGTCGAGTGAAACTACCGCTCGCGCCTGGGATTCCGAGAATAAGAGTGCGTCCCCTCTGATCGTGCCTGACAGTTCGACCGTAATGCCTGCTGTGTTTTCCGGGGTAAAACAGGATTCTGCAAGCGAAAGAGCTATCCCTCCCTCGGAAAGATCGTGCGCTGATTTAAGTATACCCCTATCCGAAGCTTCAAGTAAAGCACGGACCAGGTTCGATTCCGCTTCCAGATCGAGTCTCGGGGGCTCCCCCGCCACTATCCCGTGGACCTGCTTCATGTACTCGCTCCCGCCTAATTCCTCCCTCGTCTCGCCCAGGAGGACGATAACGTCCCCGTCGTCCTTAAACCACTGAGTGATATGCTTTTCGACGTCCGTAATCAGGCCGACCATTCCGATTGTGGGCGTCGGGTATACGGCGCTCCGGCCCGTTTGATTGTAAAAGCTCACGTTCCCGCTCACGACAGGGGTGTTGAGCCTGACGACTGCCTCGGATATTCCCTCTATCGCCCGTTTGAACTGCCACATTACCCCAGGCTCCTCAGGGCTTCCGAAGTTTAGGCAATCGGTGATAGCGAGGGGAAGGGCTCCCGAGCAGGCGAGATTCCTCGCGCTCTCGGCTACGGCGATCGCTCCCCCCGTATACGGGTCGAGGTAGCAGTAGGTCGAGTTGCAGTTGACTGTCATCGCGAGGGCTTTCGTCGTATCCTTTATCCTGACCACCGCGGCGTCCGAGCCCGGAAGCACGACTGTATTAGTCCTTACCATGTGGTCGTATTGCTCCCATATCCAGCGCTTGTCCGAAAGGGTGGGGGAGGAGAGCAGCTTCAGAAACACCCTGTTCATGTCTTTCGGTACGGGTATCGAGGATAGATCCAGGCCCCTCGTTTCCTTAATATAAGCGGGCTCGCTGAAAGGCCTGTCGTAAACAGGCGCCTCCTCCGAAATCAGGCTTATCGGGATCTCGGCTACGGTCTTTCCCCCTTCCGCGATAATGAGCTTGCCTGTGTCCGTTACCTCTCCGATGACGCTGAAGTCGAGCCCCCACTTCCTAAATATTTTTTCCGCTATTTCTTCTTTGCCCTTTTCGAGCACCATGAGCATGCGCTCCTGGGATTCGGAAAGCATGACCTCGTAAGGGGTCATGGACTCTTCCCTCCTCGGCACCTTCTCGATGTCGATCCTTATGCCTGTGCCGGCCCTCTCCGCCATCTCCGTGGAGGAGGACGTGAGCCCGGCCGCCCCCATGTCCTGTATGCCGACTACTACGCCCGTCTTGAAGAGTTCGAGGCAGGCTTCGAGGAGGAGCTTTTCCGTGAACGGGTCGCCTACCTGGACGGCGGGCCTCTTTTCCTCGGCTTCCTTTGTGAATGTCTCGGACGCCATGACGGCGCCGTGAATCCCGTCCCTTCCGGTCTTCGACCCCACGTAGATTACCGGGTTCCCCAATCCCTTGGCGTAGCCCCTGAATATTTCGTCGTTTTTAGTGATCCCAAGTGCGAATACGTTCACGAGCGGGTTCCCGTTGTAGCATTCGTCGAAGTAGACTTCCCCGCCCACGGTCGGGATACCTATGCAGTTCCCATAGCCCGCTATGCCCGATACGACCCCGCCCACGAGGTACTTGGTCTTGGGAAGGGAAGGGTCGCCGAACCTGAGCGAATCGAGGATCGCTATAGGCCTTGCCCCCATCGTGAAGATGTCCCTCAATATGCCGCCCACTCCTGTAGCTGCGCCCTGGTAAGGCTCTATGAATGACGGGTGGTTATGGCTCTCCATCTTGAAGACGGCGCATTGCCCGTCTCCGATGTCTATAATGCCGGCGTTCTCCCCCGGGCCCTGTATGACCACTTTGCCCGTCGTGGGGAACTTTCTCAAATGGATTCTCGAGCTCTTGTAGGAACAGTGTTCGGACCACATAGCGGCGAGGATGCCAAGTTCGGTAATGTTAGGCTCCCTGCCGAGCGTATCCATTATCTTATTGTATTCTTTCTCTGTGAGCCCGTGGTCAAGAGCGGTCTTCAGATTGGACATATAGTCTCTATCACTCTCTATAATTTAATATACCAGTTATTCGGGGTCTAATCACTGTACGGACCTCAATAAACCGTTTTATTTCGCGGAAATAATAAATTTGACATTATTTCCGGCCTTGCCAAAACCTTGTATGCCGCATGTGTCCGGTTTCCCTGGATTATCCAGTTCCGCCCGTTCTGTCAGTCCTGTCGGGCGCACCCGGACTCCTTGCAATCATCGTTATCAGATACTAATATGATTATAAATTTATGGACCACGCTATAATTTTCGTTTCCCTGATTGTGGCCGTCGCCCCGATGGTGGCGATGCTGTTTTTTATCTGGTGGGTCGACCGCTACGACAGAGAGCCTCTCAAGTACGTGTTCGCAGCCTTCCTTTGGGGTGGGCTCGGGGCGATAGTTTTTTCAATACTCGGCACGGAAGCGGGCATAAGGATGCTGGGCGGCTTCATGACCGATACCGGGTTCGATTTTCCGGCCGTAGTCCTGGCCCCTTTCATCGAAGAGTTCATGAAGGGCCTGATAGTTTTCTTTCTGCTGAGGTACCGTCAGTTCGATAACGTTACGGACGGACTCGTTTACGGCGCTGCCTCCGGTCTCGGGTTCGGAATGACGGAGAACTTCATGTACTTCACCCAATTCGCGGGCAATTCCCCCGGATACGAATGGCTGAACCTCCTGTTCGTGAGGAGTATGATGACAGCGAACATGCACTGCGCGGCGAGCGCTACGTTCGGCGCGGGCATAAGCAAATTAAAGGACGGAGGGAAAAACGCCTGGATGTCCGTCGGCGGGTTCTATCTGCTGGCCGTGTTCCTCCACGCCACATGGAACTTCCTGGTCACGTCGAGGAGCGAGGCGTACTGGGGCCTGGCGGTACTCATCCTCATCGTTTACGTCATTTTCATATTCGTGATTTTTGTGAGGGGTATTATGGGAGAAAGGAGGCAGCGGGAGGTGGTGCTCGTCGAGGAGTTCGACCTGGGCATTCTGCCGGCCGACCACAGGAAGATACTGATGTCTTACAGGGCCATG
>JAHKKQ010000190.1 GCA_020027805.1 Candidatus Dadabacteria bacterium | reverse complement strand
GAGACTGGCTCCGTCGAAAGCCTCAAGGAAGCGATACTTTATATGTGCGATAACAGTGCTAATATTAAACTCGTGGGCGAAGCCGCCTACGAGACGGCGGTTAAATTCAGCTGGGACCGTTTTGAGAAGAGCTTTTGCGATCTCATCTCCAGACTTTATGACGAACGCGGATGATTAAATTAAGACCCATAAAAACGGACGAAAAAATAGCGGTAGCTGTACCGACGAAAAACCGTCCTTCCTATCTTGCCGTTTTACTGGCCTCTTTGCTTAACCAAACATACACGAACTTTATGGTTGTAATTAACGATCAGAGCGATTCGCCGGTCGAGCGTGACGATGCGCTAACGGATCTTTTTACGCTCGCAAAAAACACCGGTCATGAGATTATAATCATCCGTACTGAAGGTGGCCGGAACAGGCACCAGCAGGCGATGGAAGCCGTGCCGGAATCGATAGAGTTTATTCTGAGGATAGACGACGATATGCTGCCGGACGCCGGTTTCCTTGAGAACATACTGAAGCCGTTCCGTTTTTTCTCTGGCAGGCCTCTGGCGGCTGTAGGCGGATGCAATCCGGAACCTACAATGAAACCGGTGAACCTGGACGTGAACCTGGCGCATAGTAATTGGACGCCGACGCTTGAAGAGCCGACATGGAGATTGCAGGGCCACCGTTATTATAACGATCCGGAGGTCCTCGAGGTCGAGAGTCTCAACGGAGGGGCGATATGTTACCGCCGCGGGGCGGTTGAGCACGCGGGAGGCTGGGCCGTAGAGGGATACTCCGACCACGCGTTTCGGGAGGAGAACGACCTCTGCGCGAGGCTCCTTGAAAAAGACTACGCCCTCATGGTTACGACGGGGGCCCTGGCGTGGCATCTTCTGGCTCCCGGAGGGGGCGCCAGGGAGTTTATTAAAACCCACCGGGGTAATTTTCTCATATCGGACAAGAGCGGTATAGAGTCTGACAACAGGCTCTTCCACGAGAGGATGAAAGCCATTCTCGCAAAAAGGGGTCCTGTCGCCGGGGAGCCGAGGCGTTACAAAATCAGCGATCTTGAGAAAAATGTATATAAGGGCTCCCCGCTTCGAACTTTGAAGGGGAGAATACTTAAGACTATCGAAAGCAATGTGTTAAGGAAATTAAGAGGATTATACTGGTATTTCAGAAAATAATTGAATCGGACGTGTGCCCCTTTGCGGAATAAAAGAATCCTGATCGCGGCCCCGTTATTCCTTGAATGGGACCTCGGAAGTTACCTGCTGTCCATATTCAGGTCGAAGGATATCGAATGCGATACGTTCGCCTACCAGCCTTTTAAATCGGTCTCGGAATCGGAGAGAGAGCTGCTGAAAAGAGTGGAGGATTCAAAGCCCGACATAGTTATAGGGCTGAAGCTCGACAGGATAGGCACAGGTGCGTTGAGAGCCATAAAGAGTATGGGCGTATTCGTCGCGTTGTGGTATGTTGACTGTGTTGACGACAAGGTCCCCGACTGGATTAAACCATTGCATAAGGAAGCCGATGTCTTTTTTACCACCGCCCGGGGGATGTTAAGCAAGTATCGGGAAGTCTCCGATACGCCCTCATACTGGCTTTACGAGGGGGCCCATCTGAGCGCGTTTCCCCTGAGCGGGCACGGCGGAAATTCGAAGAGGATATACAGGAGCGAAGTCGCTTTCGTAGGGAGCATCTATTATTACGACGAGTACGGTGGAATCGTCACCCGGAGGGAGAGGTTCCTAAAGGAAGTGAGCGAGAGGTTCGATCTCAAGATATGGGGTCCCCAGGGAGTAAGGGACGCTAAGGAGAGGTGGGGCGCGGATTACCCCGCAGTCGAGTGGCCCGCATACAACGGTGAGCTCGTGAAGGTATGCGGGGGAGCCGGTATCGTATTGGGGACGAACACGACGAATTCCGTCGAGCGATATTTTTCCAACCGGACTTTTATTACCCTGGCCGCGGGCGGGTTCCATTTGACTCACTACGTACCGGGCCTCGAAACCATGTTCGAAAACCGGAAGCACCTGGTCTGGTACGACACGGAAGAAGAGTGCTTCAGGCTGATTGACTATTATCTGAAGAGGCCGGGGTTAAGAAAAAAAATTGCACTCGAGGGGCGCGGGTGGGTCAGGAGGCGTTACAGCATGAAAAGACAGGCGAACAAGATGCTCCGGATTATCGAAGGACATTATGGGAACTAATTCCGAACCTTTGATAACACTCTGCGCAAGCGGATTTCCCGGCACAAACAGATCGCTGATGAATCTGGAAAAAACGACGGGCCTCAGCAGGCATTTTGTCCTGAAGGACTCGGATACGAAAGCCGTAGAGGATATATGGATTTTCTGCTTAACTCCGAAAAAGTGAAGCATAGGCTCTTCGCCCATAAAGAATTAGCCTCGGCCTTATCTGGATACTCGGGCAATATGAGACATCTCCCCGATACGGTTTTGTTCCCGGATGAGAAAAGAGAGAAGAAACGGGAGGGTAAGGACAGGGTATCCGTAATCAGCCTTTTTTGCTCTCCTTTCGAATACAGAAGAAAGAACATCCTCAATTCGCTGCTGGCCCTGTCCATGCTAAAGAACAGGTACGTTCTTTACGTGAACGGGTTATCCGGAAACGAGTACTACGGGGGTGTTTTAAAGGCCCTCAGGATCAGATATAGAGATTTCGGCTGGATGACCGACGAAAAATATCGAAGCGTGCTGAGCGGGGTTGACCTGGGGCTGCAGATCTCATTTGCCGAGACCTTTAATTTCGTTGCGGCTGAGCACATTGTAAAAAGAGTGCCGGTTATAACCTCCCGGATGGTTCCGGTAATGGACTGTATGCCCGGATATGTAAAAAAGAGGCTGGTCGTGGACGATCCCGACAGCGCTTCCGAGATTCGGGATAAAATCGGGGATCTCTTGGGGAATCCGGCTCTATTAAAGGACCTCGGGGAAAGGATGCATAAATATCTCAAAAGCGAAAATGAAAAAAGAATAGAAACCGCTAAGAACGTCTTGAAATCCATAATCGAACGGAACAAGGGTTGAAGATATGAAAGACGATGACCTGAATCGGATATGCACGATAAACGGTGATATCGCCCACAGGGAGATCGAGGGGCAGATCCTTATATTGAGGCCCGATGACAATTTTCTATATACGTTAAATGGCTCGGGCAGGCACATATGGCTCGGGATCGCAAAGAAGAAGAAGTTGTCGTCGATAATAAAAAGTGTTTCGAAGGAATTCGGGATTCCCGAGGATTCGGCCCGGCGGGATTTAATGGAATTTGTAAAAGACCTGGAAGCAAAGGGAATCCTTAGTAAGAAGGGGTGAAAATGAGGGTTCTTTGGACTACGGATAAAGGCTACCCCGTCATGGGCGGGGCGCAGATAACCAATCTCGCGTTTTTAAAGAACCTTTCAGAAAAATTCGCTCACGATTGCCATATAATCTGCAGCTACCCCCGGAAGAAAAGAATTCGTTTCGGTAAGGTAAAACTCGCCACTTTCAGGGACACACATGAGTTAAAGGGCCTCGTCCTCGGGTTAAGGCCGGATATTATTATCTCCTCACTGGATGTCGGTGTTCATGTTCAGAGGATCGCCAATCTGTACAATATCCCGACCGTCCACTACCTGCAGAGCTACGAATACGCGCCGCCTGACCGCGCGGAGAGGGAATCCTGGAAGGTCTCCCTGTCGAGGGATTATTCAGATAAAAGCGAAGCGGATTTTATCTTTCGCGAGTCAGATGCGTGCGTGGTGAATTCCCTATACATGAAAAGAAGGTTCGAGAAAAAATACGGAAGGAAGTTCCTCGTTATTTACCCTGAATTGACCGAAGAAGATTTTCTTGTCGGCGGCGGCACGGAAAGGAAAGAGAAATATATCACCGGAATCTGCGGGTTCCCCTACAAGGGCGCCGATATATTTTACGAGCTTGCGAAGAGAATGAGCCATGAAAGATTCCTCCTGGTCGGCAACTCCCTATACGAATATCACCGGAAGTTTGAGAAGCTCGAAAATATAAGGATTCTTCCTTATACACGTACGAAGAGGTTCCTCGGAATGAGTAAAGCGGTGTTGGTGCCCTCACAATGGCCCGAGCCGTTCGGGCGCATCGTTGTTGAGGCTGCTGCAAACGGCATCCCAACGCTCGCGAGCCTGACGGGGGGCATTACCGAAATCGTCAGGGGCACGCCCCTGGGGGTCAAAAATTATAAAGATCCCGAAAGCTGGGAAAAAAAACTGAGGAACATTCTCGAATCCGAAACCGCCAGGAGCCGGAATTCCTCGCAAGGAATACGGGCTTCCCGGAGATTCCTGAAAGGACGCTCCGGCCGCGAGCTCGACCGGCTTATTAAAAAGCTCGTTCGCAGAAAGAAGCCCGATTATAATGTGAAGAGTGTGATTGCGCTCTCTGGGCATAAGAAGGAAAAAACGGCTTACTCGTCGGTAAATTCAACGTGGTTCAGCCTGCTTGAGAACGATACGAAACATATTACGCTCGATCTCGAAAGCCCGTCCGATTTCAGGGACATCCCGGTCGATTTCTTCATTCATCACGATTACCAGCAGAATTTCGGGAGTGTTTCAGTCCCCCGGGAGGGGAAGTTCATCGCGGTGAGAACATGGGACTTCGGAATGTTCCCCGGGAAATGGGTCGGGAAGATCGACGAGTGCGACCAGCTGTGGGTCCATAGCAGCTGGGTTAAACGGAACGCCGTGAAGAGCGGGATTGATAAAAAAAGGATTAAGGTTATACCACACGGGATCGACGAAAAAATATTCAAGCCTGGCGGCGAAAAATACGGCCTGTCGACGGACAAGTCGCTCAAATTTCTATTCGTCGGGGCGACCGTCTTCAGGAAAGGGATCGATATACTGCTCAAGGCGTTCGGAATGGCGTTTAGCGCCGAAGACGACGTATGCCTTGTAATCAAGGACAATCCGCGGGACGTTTTCTATTCGGGAATAAAATATAAAGACGAGATATCGGCCCTCCGGAAGGATAAGAACTATCCCGAGCTGATCTATATCGATGAGTATTTATCAGCCCGGGAGCTGGCTTCGCTGTACAGGGTATGCGATGTCGGTGTTTTTCCCTACAGGGCGGAGGGCTTCTGCCTTCCGATACTGGAGGCCATGGCCTGCGGTCTGCCCTCGATAGTCCCTCGTTTCGGGGCGTGTCTCGATTTCTGCGCTGATTCGAATTCTTTCTTAACGCCGGTTAAAAGGTTCAACATGCCCGTCCTGGGCAGCTTCGCGATTAACACGCTTGGATTCAGCGAGGAAGTCGAGGAAGTGGATTTTTGTGAAGTCTCTCCCGAAACCCTCGCCGGCTTCATGAGAAAAATTTATAATACGGACAGAAGGATCATAGAGAATAAATCACAGGACGGCATCACTACAGCGCATGAACGCTTTAGATGGTCTAACGTTCTATCTCTAATGAAGCTCTGCCTGGGAGAACTCGAATCCCGGGAAGTACCGCGAAGACTCAAGCGGACGAGAGCTGAAAATTTCAAATCGAGGAGAAAGTTCGAGACCGCGAAGGAAGTTTTTTTAAATTTAAAGCCCAGGAATTAATCTTATGGACAAGAATAAAATCACGCTTGCGGCAAAAGAGCTCAGGCTTCAGAAAAGCGCGGCGCTGGGGCCGGTATTTTTTCACGGTAACAGCATGTTTCCTTTCCTCGCGGACGGCGACGAGCTTATATCCATACCTGTAGTCTGGGGGGATATCAAAACGGGAGACATCATCACCTACAGGCTCGAAGACAAATTCCCCACCTGCAGGGTGATTCAGAAACATCGGGACAAATTAATGCTGAAGGCTGACGACTGGCCCGAGCTCGTCGAAGTGGAAGCCGGCGACGTGCTCGGCAAGGTTATCGAAAGGCGTAGGGGCGGATCAGCACTAAAGTCAGGGGATCTCTCCTGGATTTTATACTCCGGGTATATAGTCTGGAGGTTCAGGACGGGCAAGCTCATTGCGAGGGCCAGGTATTTCTCTAGGGTGATCAGGGGAATTTTTAAAAAGGGCTGATACTTTTTCAGCCGGCGTCAGGGGCTTTATATGCGCTGTCCCGAATACGCACGGCCGGAGTATCATGTCCGCAGTAAAAGGACATTCCTGAAGCCGGCGCCTATTCGCCGCTTACGATTAATTTTTCCAGTTTGTCGAACTTTACCAGTTTCGGCGGCTCGTATTTTGCGGATTGGGATTTTTTCGCCGGCTTATTTTTTAATTTGCTTTTTCCCGCCTTATTATCCGTTTTTTTCTTTTCCACGCTCACTTCCCCTCTACAAGCTCTTCTTTATATAGATTGTCCAGTATGGCTATTATATCTTCCCTGATCTCTTCCCTGTCGAGTCCGTATTCCGAGCTGACGTTTTCGACTATCTCGTCCAGGCTCATCTCATCGTCTATAAGCAAGCTCCATATATATGTACCAGTTTTATTCAGTCTGTAGTAATAGCTCGTTTCGTTGTTGATAATTACGGCCTCGCCGTCCAGCACCCTCCACGTCGCCAAGTCCGAATTAACCCTGTATTTCATGTGGAGTAAATTTATCATAACCTATCCGATTCACAATATTAGGAATTGTCGTTACGAA
>JAHKKQ010000189.1 GCA_020027805.1 Candidatus Dadabacteria bacterium | reverse complement strand
GCCTTGACGAGGTAGGCGTACTTTATCTCCATGGTCTTGTCCTGGTACTTTATCGTGCCCTTGGCCGTTCCGCCCGCGGCCGATGCGCTTTCAGTGAAGAGACTGAATCCAATCGCTCCCGAAACGACTGTCAGAATGACTATGATTGAAAATACTTTTAAGCGCCTTACGAATCTCCTGCTCATTTCGCGTCTCCTTTTGCTCTGGATTCGGATACGGCCCGTGATTTCGACAAATTCAGCGGGCGTTCCGTTTATCGGGAGATTATGCTCAAGCGGCATCGCGCAGTCAATGGTTGCTCCTGATGATCCTGATTAAGCCTAATTAATATTTGATTGCAATTGCCTGCGCATGGGATATATTGGTTCGGAGAGGTGGGGAATATGAAATACATTCCTTGGGCAGTGCTTTGCTTTACCCTGATCCTTGCAGGCTGCATCGAAGTGGGCGATTCCGGCTCGAACCCGATACAGGGAGAGGTCGTCGAGAAAAGAGCCCTCACTGAAGAAGAGGTCGTCGTATGGAACGATCAGGCGGAGTGCATGGAGACCGAGAGCAAATCGAGGCCGGATATAGAAGACCTGAACGCAACCGACGTTCCGGTCGTACCCGAGATCACCATCAGGAAAGATCTCATGTGCGGCAATATTCCTCCCGACAATCTCATAGCCTGCCAGTCGGAAGATGAAATCGCGATAATCGACGGACTCGACCAAGAGACCTTCAACAGAGCCTTGAGGCACGAAGAAATCCATTACATTCTCTTTTTCGAGACCGGCAACGCTGACGGCGGCCACAAGAGCATCTGGTTTGATACTGAAGAAAGCCCCTGCCCTGAGGCCGGGCTGTAACCGCGTATTTATCGGCAGTTCCGGACCCATTGAAGCGGCCCCCGCCGTACCTCATTCTCCTTGACTGTGCCTTCAGTTGGGGTAGCTTATCAGCGGTTTCATCCTTGCCGGTACAAAATTTCATAAAAAGGTATAAATTAATTTTATGGGTCTAAAATGCGGAATCATAGGGCTTCCCAATGTCGGGAAGTCCACACTTTTTAATGCGCTCACGAACGCCGGGGCGGAGATGGGGAACTTTCCCTTTACGACGATAGAGGACAACGTCGGGATAATTCCGGTGTCGGACGAGAGGCTCTACAAGCTGGCGAGCCTCGTGAAACCCCAGAAAATAACCCCGAGCTACCTCGAAGTAGTCGACATCGCCGGCCTCGTCAAAGGGGCTTCGGAAGGGAAGGGCAAGGGTAACGCGTTCCTCGCGAGCATCAGGGAGGTCGATCTCATACTCCATACGGTGCGCTGCTTCGAAGACGATAACGTCATGCACGTCGAGGGCTCGACCGACGCGATGAGGGACATACAGATAATAGAAGACGAGCTCATACTGAAAGACCTTGAGACCATAGAGAGACGGGAGGAGAGGCTCCAGTCGCAGTCAAAGAGCGGGGATAAGAAGACTAAAGATGCTCTCGAAGTAGTGACCCGTCTCAGGGAATTTATAGAGAGCGGGAACAAGGTCAGAAATTTCCCTCTCGACGAGGAATCCGCCAAGGTCGTGTGGGAGATGTATCTCCTTACGCGCATACCCGTCCTCTACGTATGCAACGTCGGCGAAGGGGACATACCCGACGCCTCCGGGAACGAAGAGGTGCGGAAGGTGAAGGAGTACGCCGGGAAAGAAGGGTCGGAGGCGATTGTGCTCTCCGCCAAGATCGAGGCCGAAATAGCCGAACTTCCTTATGACGAGAAGAAGGCTTTCCTTAATGAGATGGGTCTCGAAAGCTCGGGACTCGACAGGCTCGCCAGGGTCGCATATGATAAACTTGGATTGATAACATATTTCACGCAGGGGCCCAAGGAAGTGAGGGCCTGGACCGTCAAATCCGGGGCCAAGGCCCCCCAGGCGGCGGGTGTCATACACTCCGACTTCGAGAGGGGGTTCATCAGGGCCGAGACCGCCGGGTACGATGATTTCATAGCGGCGGGCTCGGAAGCCGCCCTTAAAGAGGCCGGGAAAATGAGGTCCGAGGGAAAGGAATACACGGTAAAGGACGGGGACATACTCCTCTTCAGGTTCAATGTATAAAGAGATTATAAGGCCTCTACTCGACAGGCTCGATTCTGAAACCTTCCACAACATAGCAAGGGAATCCCTACATCTCGCGGAATTGACCCCGCTTACGCTCAAGCTTGTCGGGCTTTTCGCCGACGGTCACAAGAGGTTTGCCGACAAGAGGCTCCGCACGGTTCTCGGAGGCGTCGAATTCGAGAACCCGCTTATCGTGGGCGCAGGCTGGGATAAACATGGCCGCGCGCTTATGGGTTTGTGGCAGCTCGGGTTCGCGGGCGTCGAGGTGGGCTCCGTGCTCGAATACAGGCAGCCGGGCAACCCGAAGCCGAGGCAGTTCATGGTCTCGCCCGGGGTCGCGGTAAACTGGCTCGGGTTCAACAGCCCGGGCATGGATGTGGTTGCAAAGAACCTCGGCAGGTACGAAGGCGCGCCCGTCAGGGTCGGCATAAGCATAGGCATGAACAGGGACGTCCCTCACGACGATTCCCCCGAGGCTCACGCCGTTGTCGCTAGGAGGCTCTACGGCTATGCCGATTACTTCGCTATAAACGTAAGCTCTCCGAATACGCCGGGACTCAGGATGCTCCACGAGAAGGGGAGGAAGAGGGATATCATACGGGCCGTCAACGAGACGATGGAAGGAGAGGGCGGGAGGAAGCCGCTATTCGTCAAAATCGCGCCCGAGCTCGGCCTGAAAGAAGTGGACGACATATTGGAAGTGGCGGTCGAGCACTCGATCACGGGGATTATCGCCGCCAATACCGCCGACGTGCCGGAGATGAAGGCGAAATACGGGGAGAAATGGAGAGGCCAGCCGGGAGGACTCAGCGGGGACGACGAGGACTACAGAAAGATGACTACTGAAAAGGTCGCGCACATATACAGGCAGGCGGGGGATGAACTAGAGATAATCGGGGTCGGCGGGATTAAGGACGCAGATACCGCCCTTGAGAAAATTAAGGCTGGCGCCAGGGCGCTTCAGATAGTGACCGCTATCAGAGGGGAGGGGACCGCCGTTGCTGGGAAGATCAACCGGGGGATAGTGGAGTACATGGAGAGGGAAGGGGTCCGCTCGCTTACCGATTTAATCGGCGTCGATGCGGGGAAGTAGGCCGCCCGCCGCCCGTGGTAGTATTGAACGGCCCTCTCAGGGCGAAAGTTCACCAAAACTACACTGAAGATACTCCAAGAGTACACCAATTATAACATTCGAGCGGGGGAACCCTTACGCTGTATCCTGTAGGCATATATCCTTAGGCAATATGCCGATGGGGAATTATATACGGGTTAAAACAAATCCACCCTGACCTATTTGGACTAAAGCAACATTCAGCCAGTAGTTTATCTACCCCGATGCCTTTATTGTCATGGCGTCCGGTTCGTTATGGCTTCATCAGGTTGTTCCGAGGGCATCAACATCATTGCGATCAGCCGAAAGTGACCAATTGCTCACTTGCTCGCAATTGTTGCTTGTTCAGAACCGTTCTTTACAAAAGGAGGGAATTGAAAACAAAAGACAATATTATTTTCTTCTTTGTCTGGATACAAAGAAGCAAAAATCACACACGTAGTGTGTTTTATGAAAAAACGGCAGAGAAGTAAGCTAAGAATCATATGTTTAAGCTAAAATCTTTCAAATGGAAAGCTGAAAGATTTTTATACGCTTCAACACGCGATTTTCTTAACGCAAATTCCGTAATGTCGGAAACAATCACCCTTCGACCCTTCGACAAGCTCAGGACAGGCAAGCTCAGGGTGAACGGGTTGGGTTTCGTTGCCGGATATATGGAGGAGATTCGGAAGGATCGTATATGGGCACACATTGTGTGTGTCGCGGCTGGAAGCCGCTCCTACGGACAGGATGCAGGATGCAAGATACAGGATTAAAGGTTAAAGATGAGATTCCGGATCAAGTCCGGAATGACGGATTGTGGATTCCCGATAAAGACACTCGGGAATGACAGAATATTTTTGGAAGAGAGGGAAGTGATAAACAAAGGATGACATAAAAATCCCTCCTAACCTCCCTTTACAAAAGGGAGGAATTAAAGAGAGATTGCCGCGTCTTCTTATATCTATTACCATCTACGTCCTGTAATGCGCATTTATCTTTAGATAGTCGTAAGTGATGTCGCTTGATGCTCTCCGAAATAGAGGTCGAGCCTGTCCGGGTTGAAATCGACCCCCGCCCTCCCGGCGGCTGCGACTATCCTCCCCCAGTTGGGGTCTTCCCCGTAAAGCGCGCTCTTGACGAGTAAGGACGTGCCTATGGTCCTCGCCACCCGCTCGGCGTCGCTCTCGGACCTGGCGCCCTTGACGATTATCCTCACCGTCTTCGTCGCCCCCTCTCCGTCCTTCACTATCATCTCGGCCACAACAGCGGCCGTCTCGGTCACCGCCTGCTCGAACTTCCTGTAATTGGTGCCCGTGAGCCCGATCGCCGTATTCCCGAGCTTCCCGTTTGCGAGCATCAGCACGGTGTCGTTGGTCGACGTATCGCCGTCCACGATTATCTTGTTGAATGAATTAATGACGGCGTTTCTGAGTGCCTTAGTCAGCGTCCGTCTCGGGACGTTGATGTCCGTGAGTATATACGCGAGCATGGTCGCCATGTTCGGCATTATCATCCCGGCGCCCTTGCCGATTACGCAAACGGTCCCCGTCCTCCCGCCGATGCCGACCTTTGAGATGGCGTACTTAGGGAAGGCGTCGGTCGTCATGATCGCCTCGGCTGCGTCGGGCAGCCCTTCCTCGCTCAGCTCCGATACGAGGCGGGGCATCGCCTTATTGATCTTATCGACCGGGAGCGGCCCTCCTATTATCCCCGTCGAGGACGGGATCACGAGTGATTCATCGATACCGAGCTCCCCGGCCGCGCGCCCGGTCGTGAGCAAAGCGGCTTTCATGCCCGCTCTTCCGGTGAACGCGTTTGCGACACCGCTGTTGATTAATACTGCCTGGCATAGCCCGCGTTTAATCCGCTCCATCCCCAGGAGCACGGGGGGAGCCTTCACTATATTCTCTGTGAACATGCCCGCCGCTTTGGCCGGGTTTTCGGAGAAGATGAGGGCCAGGTCCTTTTTCCCCCTCTTTTTTATTCCGCACGATATGCCGCTTCCGGCGAATCCGGGAACCTTTATCATATCTTGAGC
>JAHKKQ010000041.1 GCA_020027805.1 Candidatus Dadabacteria bacterium | reverse complement strand
AATTTCACCTCCAGTTAAATTCCTCTCTTCCCCATTAGTCCATAACGAGGTTCATTGTTTTCAACATCCCTCCCCGAACAGTCGGGCGGCGAATCTTAAACCGGCAGAGGTACAACAACCGCTCGTCAGGATGTAAACTTACGAGCCGAGGGATGTGTTCTATAAATCATTTGACAACAATTTATCGCATGTGAGAAAATAGAACTGCTGGTCCAAAGAGCGGGAGGAATGGAATGGGAGATGAAAAGTGTTTAAAAACCACCGGAATAGGATCCTCCGGTCAAAACAGATCCGGCATGAATCCCGGGCCTGGGGAAACGGGACGGGATAGAGATACGAACTCGCCAGCCGCCGGATACGGCAGAAGGGAATTCATAAAGAATGTCGGCAAGATTACAGCGGCGGGGATCGCTGTGAGCGGCATCGGATTGACGCCGCTCCTCCAGGGATGCAACGATACCGCGGACGGTCAGGAGTTCGATTGCGAGATCGGCCCCCAGACCGGCTCCGCACGGGCCGACAGCGCATTTCAGGTCAGGCTCAATGCCGCCAAGTCAGAGAGGAATATAGGTATCCCCGACCACCCATGTAACGGGGACGAATCGATATACCCGAATAAAATCGGGAATTACACGAAGGGTCTTGTGCACAACTCTATAGGCGAGGTGGACCTCGATGCATACGAAGCTTTTATAGCCGCCCTCGCGACCGGGAAGTTCGAGGACTTCGAGCTCTTGGCGGTAAACGGGCACCTCGGATGTCCCGACCCGGCCCGCCAGCGGCGGCAGGTGAACCCTCAGGCGGGGTATGCGTTCGATCTCGAGGGCACCGATTCGCACCAGCTTTCGATGCGCGCGGCGCCCGCGTTCGACAGCGCCGAGGAAGCGGGAGAAATGGCGGAACTCTACTGGATGGCGCTGCTGCGCGATGTGAATTTCCTCAGCTATAACGGCAACCCCGTCGCGCAGGCGGCGGCTGACGATTTATCCGGTTTCTCCGACTTCCGCGGGCCGAAAGAGAGCGGCATAGTCACGACAGGCACCCTTTTCCGGGATAAATATCCCGGATGCACGGACGGCCCGTACATCTCGCAGTTCCTTCTCAAAGACTGCCCCTTCGGCTCCCAGTTCGTCGATCAGCGCATCCAGACCACGACGGCCGTGGACTTCCTGACCGACTTCGAATCGTGGCTCGACGTACAGAACGGCTGCCAGCCCCTTTCGGGACAGACGCCGGGCAATCTGGTTTTTTGCAGGAACGGCCGGGACCTCTCCCAGTATGTCCATATCGATGCCCTCTACCAGGCGTACTTCGTCGCATGCCTGATCCTGCTTTCAAACGGCATACCTTTGAACACAGGCAATCCATACGGGCAGACCCCGGACCCCGGCTCCGGCCGTCCGCTCCCCCCGGGCGTACCCGGCGCGCTCGCCCAGGTCGGCTTCGGGACGTTTGGAGGCCCCCATATACTCGCGCTTCTGACCGAGGTATCGACGCGCGCCCTTAAAGCCGTCTGGTACCAGAAGTGGCTCGTTCACCGCCGTCTCAGGCCCGAGGAATTCGGCGGCCGCGTCGAGGTAATGCGGCTCGGCTTCGCGGACTATCCGGTCAACGGGGAGCTCTTCGATTCATCGGTGCTCGGCGTGGTCGCGGACATAACCGGCAACTATTTACTCCCCGCCGCGTTCCCCGAAGGGTCCCCGATGCATACCTCATACGGCTCGGGACATTCCACAGTGGCCGGCGCCTGCGTTACTATACTGAAAGCCTGGTTCGACGAATCAGCCGTTATCGAGAGCCCGGTCGTTCCGAGCGGAGACGGGATAACGCTCCTTCCGTATGATGGGCCGCCTCTCGCGGTCGGCGGAGAGCTCAACAAGCTCGCCTCGAATGTATCGCAGGGCCGCAACATAGCGGGGGTTCACTGGCGGACGGACGCCACGGAGGCGAATTTGCTCGGGGAGGCTATCGCCATAAGCATATTGAGAGACCAGAAAACGACCTACAACGAGCCCTTCGGCGGCTTTACGTTCACCAAATTCGATGGGACTACAATAACGGTGTAAAATGCAGCGGTAACCGGCCAAACGAGTGAAGCGTATAAACAAAAAAGGGAGCCTCGGCTCCCTTTTGCACGTATCTACTATTCGCAATAAAACTTACGCTGTTACTTTTCTCCTTCTTAGGGCGGCAAATAGCCCGAATATCCCCAATATTCCCGCCATGGCTATAAGTCCCCACTCGGACAGGGTCGGGATTGGATTAGAAAAAGTATTAGTAATACCGGCACACTGATCGAACGCCCTGTTAACCACTTCGTACCAGTCCAGTATTTGTTGTTCCGTATTTGCATCCCCACAGCAATAATCCCACCCTATGACATTTACGGTGCCTTCGCCGAAGCCGTCCGTAAACACACCCACGCCCAGAGCCCCGTTATATATTACAGTCCCCGGCGTGTTACTAAAGGCGGTCGTCAGATCAGCAAAAGCCAGGCGTTCGGGACCACCGGGAAACGCGGTACCGGTAGCGCTCTGCTGGATCGAAAACCTATTTGACGGGTTCGTCGAAGTTGTATTAATAACTACATTGTATCCGAATGTATTGTTAAGAAACTCATCCTCGCCATCGCCGTGATCACCCGTCAATATAAGGCAGCCCCCGGTGTTCACGAATTGACGGAATATAGCGTAAGATTCGGGGGATAACTCCTCGATACTCTCTGATACCACGACCGCTTCGAAAGAGCCGAAATCCCCGCTGAAAGCGTCCTGCACATTTTGGTCCGTAAGATCAACGGATGTTAATTGATTTTTACCCCTTAGCTGAAGATACTCGACCGTACTTGGAAAGGGGTCAAAATAAGCGTTCGGAGTACCCCAGAAATCCCCAATATCATGGCCTGTCCCGAATTTAATGAAATCGAGGGCATATGACGAGCTGGAGACAGACAATAAACCTATAAACAAAAACGCATGCAGAATTAGTTTTCTCATATCCAATCCTCCTTGAAGAACTAATCCAAATCTATCAAAATTAATCAATATTGTCAATCTGACACGGATCTTTCGTTCCGAATCAATCAAAAAGTAAAATATCTTGCATTTTCTATCAAAAATGGGCAGGGAGGGAGTCGAACCCTCACGAGCGTGAGCCCAACGACTTTTGAGGCCGTCGCGTCTGCCGGTTCCGCCACCTGCCCTTTTTAGTGGGAACATTATTATTCTCTGCAATATAAAAAGAATCAATAGGACGAGAACGGCGACGGGCGCTCGCAGACGATAGTTGACATCATCTGCTCTTCATGTAACATAACGTTTTTATTTGATTTTATTTTGCTTTTTAATAAGCGGAGGAGAATTCCACAATGATAGTAGTAATGAAAAGCGGCGCTTCGAAGGAGCAGATTCAAAAGGCGGTATCCACGCTGGACGAGCTCGGATATAAGGCGCACTTGATCGAAGGGGTTTTAAGGACTGTCATAGGAGCGGTAGGGGACGAGAGGGGCAAACCGCAGGACGTAGAAACACTGAGCGTCCTCGAAGGGGTCGAGAAAGTCGTCCCGATACTCCAGCCCTATAAGCTCGCGAGCCGCGACTTCAAAGCGGAAGACACACAATTTACAATCGGCGACACGTTAGTCGGAAACAAGAAAATTCCCGTGATCGCCGGGCCGTGCTCCGTTGAGAACGAAGAGCAGATAATGGAAATAGCAAAATCCGTAAAGGAGTCCGGGGCCAGTATGCTGAGGGGCGGCGCGTATAAACCGAGAACATCACCATATGCCTTTCAGGGATTGGGCATCGAAGGCTTGAAGCTCCTGGCGAAGGCGAGGGAGCTCACGGGGCTTCCGATAGTTACCGAGATTCTCGATCCGCACGATTTGGACGCCGTCTGCGAATACGCAGACATGCTCCAGATAGGCGCGCGGAACTCACAGAACTACGCCCTATTAAAACAGGTGGGGAAATCAAAAAAACCCGTGCTTCTGAAAAGGGGCATGGCGACGACTATTATGGAATTCCTGATGTGCGCCGAATATATACTCTCGGAAGGCAATGAAAACGTCATTCTGTGCGAGCGGGGGATCAGGACATTCGAGACTGCGACCAGAAACACCTTCGATCTGAACGCGATACCGGTGCTTAAGGAAAAGACCCACCTTCCGGTATTCGCCGACCCTAGCCACGGTACAGGTTATTGGCAGTATGTGACGCCTATGGCGCTCGCCGCTATCGCTGCCGGGGCGGACGGGCTGATTATAGAGGTGCATAACAATCCGGCTGTCGCCATAAGCGACGGCGGCCAGTCTCTCAAGCCCAGGAAGTTCGCAGCATTAATGGAAAAGGCCCTGCCTGTGGCGCGGGCAGTCGGAAGGGAAATGTAACTTTACGCAGTAAGAAACTAAGACACTGCCAGCACCCTCTTGCCGTCTATCCTGAATTTACCTGAGGCGATGAATTTCAAAGCCTCCGGATAGATTCTGTGCTCCTCCTCGTGTATCCGCTCAAGGAGGCTCTCCTCATTGTCGTCATCGCGTACAGGCACGACGGCCTGAAGGATGATAGGTCCCGTATCGACACCTTCGTCAACGAAATGCACCGTGCATCCCGTGAACTTCACACCGCTCTCGAGCGCCTGCTTTGCGGCGTGCATACCCGGAAATGAAGGAAGAAGGGCCGGGTGGATATTGATGATCCTGTTTTTATATGACCTCACGAAATGGGGTGAGAGTATCCTCATATATCCCGCAAGGGCGATCAGGTCCACGTCATATGGTTCGAGCAGCTCGAGGACGTGCTTTTCATGCTCCTCCCTGCCCGAATAATTCTTATGATCCGCCGCCACTGCAGGGATGCCGTGCTTCTTTGCCCGCTCGAGCGCGTAGGCGCCGGGATTGCTGCTTAACACGAGCACAATTTCGACTGTCGGGATTCCGGCGTCTATGATAGCCTGAAGATTTGTGCCGCTGCCCGAAACAAACACGGCAAGCCTCGTTTTCCTCACACACTCACCTGGCTTAGGAACTGGAGATAGGGACAAATATTACATAAGGGGAATCGACAAAACAAACGCGTTCCCCTGATTGGTTTACGGAATCAAAATAGCTGTTAACGAACCTGTTTTTCCCGGCTGGTATGGAGAATGCCGCGCGTAAAAACCGAAAAGGGAAAAAAAAAAGAACCAAGGCAGTGTCCTACTTTCCCACTCCCGTACAGGAGCAGTATCATCGGCCTCGAAGAGCTTAACTTCCGGGTTCGGAATGGGACCGGGTGTGACCTCTTCAGAATTACCACCTAGATTCTAGAAAATAAATTACACCAGATTTAGAACATGTCAAGGGCCGGATTTGAATCCGGTGTGTAAAAATGATTAAATTCTCCATATGGACGAGTTGATAAAGGGGTTTATAGATTCACTCAACAGGAGGGAGACCACAAAGGAGACATACAGAAAAGCCCTCCGGGAGTACTCGAAATGGCTCGGCGGGACAGCGCCGGAGACGCTGACTTCAAACGACATACAGCGTTACAAAGACTACATTCTTTCGAAACACCTGACGTCCGCTTCCATGTCGTCCTACCTGACCGCCGTAAGGAGGTTCTATGACTACCTGGTCTCCATAGGCAGGGCCGGGGAAAACCCGGCCAGGAAGGTAAAAGGCGCCCCCCGTCCGCGAAGACACCTGACCGATCCAATTTCGCGGAGAGACGTCGGGAGGCTCCTCGATGCTATCGATTCTACAACGCCCCTCGGGCGGAGAGACGAGGCGATACTCAGCCTGATGGTGAGAGCGGGGTTGAGCGAGATTGAAATCGTACGGCTTAACCTCGGGGATTTGAAATCGAGAGGGGGCAGTAAAGTAATTTACGTCCAGGGGAAAAGTAAGGACAGAAAGGATGAGTATGTGACGCTCACACCCTCCCTCGAAGAGTCGCTCGGCAGGTATATCGAAGAAAGAGGGGCATCCGGCCCTGAGGAGCCCCTGTTCTGGGGCGTAGGCAACAGGGCGGTAAAGGACAGGATCTCAACGCGCGGATTGAGGGCGCGGATAAACCACTATTTCGAGACATCGGGGATCAAAAAAAAGGGCGTGAAGCCTGCGAGTCTCAGGCATACCGCCGCAATGCTGGCGATAGAAGAAGGCGCCACTGTTTCGGAGATACAGCGCTTGCTGAGACTCAGGACCACGGAGTCGGCCCTTCAGTACTTCGAGGAAGCCAGGGAATTGATCAGAAAGTTATAGGATGGAATTCGGTCCGGGCACCCTCAGCCCGGATGAAAGGATTTTCTCCGGCTAAGCCTTTTCCAGATAGCTCTTGATAGGATAGACCCTTCCCGCCCTTTTCAACTTTTTTATCGCTTTCACTTCGATCTGCCTTATCCTTTCGCGGGTCACTTTGAATTCGTGTCCTACCTCTTCGAGCGTATGTTCTTTCTCGTCGTCTATCCCGAACCTGAGCCTCACGATACTTTCCTCCCTCGTATTCAGTACCGAGGAAAGCGCACTGCTTATTATCTCCTTCAGCTCGCTCATTTCGAGCACTTTTACCGGAGAGGTAGTATTCGCGTCTTCTATGAGGTCAACGAGCTTGCTGTCCTCCTCGTCCCCTATGGGGGTTTCGAGAGAAATCGGGTCCTTCGAAATCTTGAGGACGCGGGCGACCTTGTCAGACTGCATGCCGACCTTCTCGGCTATCTCTTCGGGCAAAGGCTCGCGCCCCAGCTCCTGCACGAGGAGCCTCGATGTCCTGACAATCCTGTTTATAGTCTCCGTCATGTGGACGGGTATTCTGATGATCCTCGACTGGTCGGCGAGGGCCCTGGTTATCGCCTGTCTTATCCACCACGTCGCATAAGTGGAGAATTTATAACCCCTGTTGTATTCGAATTTCTCGACCGCCCTCATGAGCCCCATATTGCCCTCCTGGATGAGGTCGAGGAACGGGAGGCCCCTGTTGATATAGCGCCTGGCGATGCTCACCACGAGACGGAGGTTGGACTCTATGAGCTTCCTCCTCGCCCTGTGAGTCATCTGCTCCCCGAATTCTATCCTCCTGAGCGACTTTTTCAGCAAACCGGTATCAGTATTGGAATCGACGAAAAACTCCTCCATAGTCCCTTTCAAGGCTTTCTTGGCCTTCGACAGTGAGGACTTTTTCTTATTGTTGAGGGATACGAATTCGCGCCTCAGTTTTTCCAGTCTGTCTATATAACTCCGGACGACGGATAGTATCCGCTCCATCTGGGTTCCGTTTAGATTGATATCTTCCAGGTAAACGAGCATCTTGCCGTTGTTCTTTTTTATTCTCTCCAGAAGGGCCTTCTTTTTCCTGAGCGCGGCCTGGCCGAGCTCCTTCTGCGCCTGCTCGTTGTCCTCGTAGAGCTTATTTATAGCGATTAATGAATTCCTTATACCGAGCTGAACCTCTTCCTCGACGGCGTTGTCGGCATCGTCGAGGGCGTTCGTAATGTCCCTTACGTTCAGGCTTCCCTTCTGTATCTCCTCGCCCAGCCTTATTATCTCCTTTAACATCAGGGAAGATCCGAGTATGGATTTTGCAACTATCCTCTTACCCGTTTCGATCTCTTTCGCTATCCTTATTTCCTGCTCTCTCGTGAGCAGCGAATGGTCCGCGATTTCGTGGAGATAGAACCTGATCAGATCGTATTCGTTGGCATTTTCTCTGGCGTCATTCAGGCTGAAACCGTATTTTACCGCGCTTTCCTGAACCTCCTCTTCGGCAAACTCCGGATCGTCCGGCTCCTCGGCGAATACTCCGTCCTCGTCAAGCTTGCCGCCATCCATTGTTTCAGCAATAGGGTCCGGAACCCTCTCCTCCCCGACTATTTTCATATGAAAACTGCCTTTTTTCTTATTTCGCATGGGGTCTCCCCTCTTCCGGTTATTTTTGCTTCCTTAGGTCCGTGTATTCGGTCAGAAGCCGCTTTTCAAGCTCAGCGTCCTTGTTCTTTACGGCATCATTGATGCTGAGCCTTAACGATTTTAGTCTTTCATCGAGCTTGGCGAGCTTTAATTTTTTTATACAACTCATTATCATCTTACTCGCAGTACCACCGTCGGAAATGCCCGGGGAAGACATGAGGGCTTCAGATATGAGTCCCTGGGCCGCGCTGCCCTGAAACGAAAGGAGAAGGGACGACATGTCATGCACGCCCTTTACAATTATTTCCTCTAAAATGGACATAACATCCGGGTTGGAAACGCACCCTTCCCAGCCCTCTTCCGCGACGACCCGGGACAGTTCCGGGTATGTGAGAAGAATATTGAGCATCAATTTTTCATGGTTGCTGTGCGCCTTTACGGTTTTAACACCGCCCGTCTGCCCATGAACCTTCCCGCGCCTGACGAGCGACAAGACCTCATTCTCTCCAAGCCCCAGCTTTTCGGCGGTCTTCCTTATATAACTGCTCCTGAGTATGGGGTCATTCACCTTTACAAGCACATCTGCTATCTCTTTCACGCCGCTGTTTAACGTTACCGCTCCGTTCTTATATTCATTCACAGTGTTATCGATGTAGAAATCGAGGAGGGTCGGCGCTTCGTCGATCAATTTATAAAACGCCTCTGTCCCTTTTTCCGCCAGGAAAGAGTCCGGATCACTGCCCTCGGGGAGTATGACCACGCCCGGGAGAAGACCTTCCTCGAGGAATATATCGAGTGACCTGACGGCCGCCTTTACGCCGGATTCGTCACCATCGAAAACAACGACTATCCTGTCCGTATAGCGTCTGAGTGTAACTACATGATCCCTCGTCAGGGACGTTCCGAGCGTCGCGACTACGTTCTTAATGCCGGCCGAGAATAGGGAGAGGAAATCCGTGTATCCCTCGACGATGATCGCCCTCTTATTTTTTCTGATGTGGTCTTTTGAGCTGTCGAGCCCGTAGAAGTTTTTTCTCTTATGGTAAATTTCGGACTCGGGGGAATTGATATATTTAGGCTCGTCGCTTTCCTTTATCCTCCTTCCTCCGAAGCCTATGACCTTCCCCTCCACGTTGCATATGGGGAAAATAACCCTGTTTCTGAACCTGTCGTAATAACCGTCCCCGCTCTGCTTCTTAACGACGAGACCTAACTTTTCAGCGAGAGAAGGAGGGATGTTATGCTTCTTCAAGAATTTTACGAGCGTGTCCCAGCCGTCGGGCGCATAACCGAGCCTGAATTCCTCTATGACATCGGACGGTATTTTTCTCTTTTCGAGATAGTCTCTTGCAGAGCCGCCCTTGCGGCTCTCGAGCAGGACCCTGTGATAAAAGCCGGACACGGCGGAGTTTAATTTAAACAGGTTGCTTGTCTGGGAATCGCCCTTAACTGGAGGAGTGCTTTTTTCGATGGTGATATTCGCGCGCTTCGCGAGGTCTGAAACCGCTTCGGGGAACGTGAGGCCGTTATACCTCATGTAAAACCCCAGCATGTCGCCGCCCGCGCCGCAGCTGAAACAATGGAAGAGGCCCTTTTCCTCGTCTACGTGCATCGATGGGGTATGATCGTCGTGAAAAGGACAGAGCGCCACATAACCCTTCCCGGTTTTTTTAATAGATGTGTAACCTTCAATGAGGTTAATAATACTCAACCTCCTCTTTATTTCTTTGACGAGGAAATCATTGTTAAAATTTACCATCTATCAATAATTCAAATTTTAAAGGAATATTAGGATTTTCAAACGAAAGGGCCCCGACCCTGAACCCACGGAATATAGAATACAAAGTAGTGTTCCCCCTACCGGTATTATGTATTTCTATAATATGCTAGTTTTTTCTAGTACGTTTTATTACGCGCTTTTTAGCGGCAAACAGCTTTTTCTTTTTCCTTTCGCTGGGTTTTTCGTAATGTTCCCGCCTCCTTACTTCGGACAGTACCCCGGCCTTCTCAACCTGCTTCTTGAACCTTTTAAGCGCGCTGTCTATGCTTTCGTTATTTCCGACCACAATTCCTGGCATTAACAAACTCCTCCCGATTTATGTTAGAACTCTGAATAGAAAAACCTAAAGGATTAGCAATAAATTGTCAAGTACGCGTAGCACTTCCGATATGCTACCCCTGATTTCTCCCTTTTTTATCTTCAAACACGCCGACCCTCCTGAGATTCTCTTTTATCCTCTTTTCCTCTTCCTTCGGGTCCCGGTTCTCAGGCATGCCCTCGTCCTCCTGGCGATGCTCCTCGAACCTCCTGACCCATGAATCACGCTTCTTTCGCACATCGTCTACGAGTCCCATGATGAGCTCCCTCCGCTCTATACAATAACATAGAATAAATATTTATCTTTCGCTTACCTCGCTGCCCCCGGTCAATATGCTCGAAACAGGGACTATCTCCACCCGGTTGTCTATTTGCGGCATCATCTCCGTGAGGGCCTCCACGGTACCGGGGTACGGGTGGCATATCCCAACCGCGTAACCGTTTTTCTCGGCGATCCCGACAAGCTTCTCTATTTGTGATTTCACATAGGCGGCGTCTTTTGACGAGTCGTCTAAAAATACATCCCTTTTGCCGGTTTTCATACCCATCATCAACGCCGTCTTGTAGCCCACGCTACCCGATGATGTCATGCTATCTATAAAAAATAGCCCTTTGCTGTCGATCTTTTCGAGAACCATGTCCATCAGCTCCTGATTCTCCATGAACTTGGAGCCCATGTGGTTATTAACGCCTTTGATGTACGGCACGGAGGAAAGGTTCTCATCGAGCTTCGCCAGCACGGCTTCCTTGGGCAGACCGACCAGAAGGACGTCTTCCCCGGCGTCAAACCCCATGTATCCCGACGATTCCATAGGCTCCATCGGGAGATGGAGCATGACGTCCAGGCCTTTATTGCGGGCGGCTTCGGCCGCGTACCTGGAATAAGGCAGGTTGGGAAGGACGGACAGAGTAACGGGGGCCGGAAGCTCGACGAGTCTATCGATAGGCCCCTTGTTCATTCCGATGTCGTCCACTATTATCGCGATTTTCGGTTCAAATGCCCCTGAGTCCGCGCTCTCACCCTTACCGGCGGCCTCGTCCATCTTGCCAGGCTCCCGAGAGCCCCGGGACTCCTTAACCTCAGTCTCTCTGCCGCCTCCGTCTTCGGCCTTCTTGACCACCTTTGCAGGCGGCGCTTCCTTTGACGGAGGCTCAAACTTGATAACGTGAGTTTTAAAGCCGAGGGCTTTCAATTCCGCTGTGAGCGCATCGTCCGAGCCCTTGAACGTCAGCTCATACGATTTCTCGGCCGCGAACGATTTTTTAAAGACGCTTTTTATCTCTTTACTGCCGACTCCGCCCGGGGTGCTGGCGGTTATAACCCTGGACTCCCACTTTATACCGTCCCCGGACCTTTTAGACACCCTTTTCGATTCTATGTCTTTGGCCGATATGCCGAGGTCAAAAAAGGCGCCTGCGATAATGCGGTCGGCTTCCTTCACGAGGCCGCTTATTTTCTCGGTCGTAACAGTCTGAGCCCGATCATCCGGGGGTATGTTCTCTTTTAGCTTATAGAACCCGTAGAGGCCGAGTATAAGGACGACAATGAACGACAACGCGTAAGCGAGCGCCCTGCGCGCATTCTTATCCCCCTTGCCGCTTCTCCCGCGGGGTCTTCTCGATTTATTGCTGCGTGTAGATTTCGGCAATGGAAGGGCGCTCCCTAGCCCTTGGGAATTGTTTTATCAGCTTCTGAGGAGTTTAACATGTTGATCGCGCTTTCGAGCTGTTTGTCCTGATCCTCGCTGTTCTCGACCTTGATATCGGGGGTCACGCCCACCTGGTTAATGGACCGTCCGCTCGGGGCATAGAACTTGGCCGTCGTCAGCTTGAGCCCCGAGCCGTCTTCGAGCTTTATAATTGTCTGAACCGACCCCTTGCCGAAGGTCTTCGTGCCCAGTATCACGGCGCGTTTACTGTCCTGAAGCGCTTCCGCGACGACTTCCGAGGCGCTTGCGCTGCCGTCGTTTACTATCACCACGACAGGGAACGTCTGGAAGCTCCCGTTCTTCGTCGCGTAGTATTCCCTCGTCTGGTCCTCTGTCCTTCCCCTGACGCTCACTATCAGCCCGCTGTCGATAAATTCATCCACGACGTCGATAGCCTCGGTCAGAAGCCCGCCCGGATTGTTTCTGAGATCCAGAATAAGCCCGCTTAGCTCTTTTCCGTTCTGTGTCTCTAGCCCGGCAATCGCTTCCGTAAGCTCCTGGGAGGTGCGGTCCTGAAATTGCGCGAGCTTGACGTACCCGATGCCGTTTTCGAGGAGCTCGGGCTTTACACTCTTAACGACTATTTTGTCCCTTATGAGGGTGATTACCCGGGGCTCTTTCTCCCCTTCCCTTCTAATAGTGATTTTTACCGGCGTCCCGCTTGGGCCCCTCAAAATCCTGACCGCCTCCTGAACCACCATGCCCTGTGTGGATTTCCCCTCGATCTCTATTATCTGGTCCCTGGGTTTTATACCGGCTTTTTCCGCCGGGCTTCCCTCTATCGGCGTAATGACTGTAAGCACGCCGTTTTCCTCGGAGACCTCCATTCCGACCCCTCCGAATTCCCCGGAGGTGCCTATCTCGAGTTCCCTGTAACGCTCGGGGCTCAGGTATGTGGAGTATGGATCGAGCGTCTTCAGCATCCCGTCGATCGCGCTGTTCGTAAGCTTTTCGGGATCGACCTCTTCTACGTAGTTCCTTTCTATGAGATCGAGGACCCGCGTGAAGTTGGAAAGCCCCTCGTATGTGGTGTCATTAGCCATGGACGGGGTGTAATTAAGGAGCAGCAAAAGCAATAAGATGTAAATTCTTTTCATTTTCACTTTACAATTACCTCTTTAATAGAGATTAACCAAACATCTTTTATTCGGCAACCCGGATTTCGGGGACAATTCCCGCGCTATGCCGAGTTAACCGGGAATCCCGGGCCAGCGTTATGAAGAAAGGGTCGAGGCTTCTATGACGTTTCCGTCATCCATTATCTATACGAGACTCGAATTATATATCATGTTATTTTTACAGGATACCTAATCGGCGATATTGGACTGAGCCCGCGGCGGGGGAAGCGGCGTTTTGCCCCCGCTTCCGTCATCCGGCAAAGCCGGTATCGGCACATCCGGGAATAAATCGTCAAATATGCGCAATTTGAAGAGTCTTGAAGATTGATATAAATTAATCGGGGGAGAGAATTATGTTTGAAATGGTCGTTACGGTCCTAAGCAGGTTCATACAGAGCTACACTTCGGTCGTGCTCCAGCTTTCGAAGGATTGGTTCATACTTTTTAGGGTGTTATTCATTCCGGTTTCTTTGTATATTTATTGCCTGACATTCCTGGTTATCGTCACGGTCCTGCTCATAGTAGTCATTATCGCATTCCCCTTGTCCTTTTT
>JAHKKQ010000188.1 GCA_020027805.1 Candidatus Dadabacteria bacterium | reverse complement strand
GAAAATTCCTCCCATATGCGGCCCGCGTCTGCGGCATCTTTCATTTCCATATTATTCTCTGTCTCCCCGATATGTCTCGAAACCATCCGAACGAGCTCCACGGGGGGAGGATTATCCATCAGAAACCCCGCGGACGCGTACCTTATATTATATGCCATCTGAAAGGCATGCGCCCGCGATTCAATCAGTCAGTCCGTCAGCAGCACCCGGTACCGGTGCAGGTGCACTTACACTCGCACCCTTCGCAAGTGCATTCGCATTTCCCGGACTCGCACTTACACTCGCACTTCACTGTCTTTGTTTCCTGCTCAGCCATTTCGGGCCTCCTTTTTTTATTTTCTACCTATATAGACGGGGGGAGGCGTAAAAAGACGCAAAATTCCGCGAGTATTTTCTTACATCCCTGTGCTCATTAAGGAAAGTCCCGCATCCCGATACGCGCGGCGCGGGGGGATATTCGGGCTGCGTATAAAAATAATTGGCAATTTCGCTGATCCTGGGCTAAACTTTATTTATCAAAACGGCGGGAGGTAAGGCAATATGAAGAAGGTACTGTTTGCATTGGCAATCACACTGGGAATCGCGCTCGGCGGAATCGTATTGACGACTTCAAACGTGCTCGCCTGCGGCGGAAAGGATAAGGACACGACTTCCGAGCAGCCCTCGGGCTCGGGCGATTCGACACAGTCATAAGCTTTATTTGAACGGTAGAAATAATCAAAAATGCAGAATACCCCGGAGCGCCCGGAGAGGTGTTCCGGGGTTTTTTGTTTTTTAAGCGGATGTCCGTTACGCCCCCGGATTCCATCGGGTCTTGAAACACGGACGGTAATTCGGGATAATAAGTACTCGATTCCGAGAATAATCCAATAGACACGGGGCGTAATTATATGAGCGAATATCCCAGGATTACAGAAGGCATAGACATAAGCGAGGTCGAGGACGGCTACGTCATCTACCAGAGCGAGAAGGACAAGGTCCACTACCTCAACAAAACCGCCGTGCTGGTGCTCGAAGCCTGCACGGGTAAAAACTCGGAGGCCGATATCAGGGCGATCGTAAGGGAGGCGTATCAGCTCCCGGAGGACCCGGTGAAGGAAGTCGCCGACTGTCTCAATACGCTCATGCAGGAAGGGCTGGTTCAATAATTCACCGGAGAATACACCGCCTCCTCAATACGGCCGTCACTATAACGACCGATGATGACTCCGTCGCCGGGCGTCTCGATTTCATATTGCACGACGCCGAGCAGGATTTCCCCATAACGAACGAAGCCGAATACGGGCTGGCTTTGAACGGCCCGGCTTATGAAATAAAGAGAAACGGGGAGGTATGTTACTCCTCGGACGATATATCCAAAACGATCTTCAACCTCATGTGGCTCATGCACAAGGACGCGCTCGGCGGCATCACGGACCGTATCCGCGTCCACTCGGGGTGCGGGGAGTGGGAGGGGCGGAGCTTTATAGTCGTCGGCGACAAGGGGGCCGGTAAAACGACCCTTATGCTCCGTCTCCTCTACGGCGGGTTCCGTATATTCAGCGACGAGCTCGCGCTCGTCAGGGACGGGAAGGCGCTGCCGTTCCCCAGGCGTTTCCACATAAAGCAGGAGAGCACGGGGCTCCTCACGTTCATGTCCGGACTGATCGACAAGCTGCCTTATAACTGGACCAGTTACGGTCACAAGATGTACTCCTTCACCCCCCGGGACGCGGGATACGGCTGGAGGATCGACGAGAGGGACGTGCGCGCCGTCATCTATCTCGAGCCGAACCACAGCGGGGAATCGCGCATAGAGGAATGTCCCAAATACAGCATGGTCGAGAAAGTAATGCCGATGTCTTTCCTCTCGGAGACGGACGACCATCTGAAGATCGGCGGGCTCTGCAGGCTCATCGACAATGCCGAGTGCTATGTGCTCCACGTGGGCGGCCTCGACGGGGCGGTTTCCGTTTTACAGAAAAGATTGTCTGCGCTATAATCGTGAGAGAGCGTTTGCAAACAGTACGGGAGGCATATCATGAGCGATATAATCTTTTCAGCCTCCATGATCGTGCGCAACGAGGAGCGCTTTCTCGAAGGCTGTCTCGAATCTATCAAGGACGTAGTCGATGAGATAGTAATCGTGGATACCGGATCGACGGACCGGACGAAGGAAATAGCGGCCCGGTACGGCGCGAGGGTCTTCGATTTCCCGTGGCGCGGCGATTTTGCGGCCGCCCGCAACGAGTCCCTCGATAACTGCCGCGGCGATTGGATACTCTACATCGACGCCGACGAGAGGCTCCGGCCCGCCAGCCGGGATGAGGTCAGGCGGATACTCTCCGGCGGGCGGAACGCCGCCTACACCGTGAGGTTCCACCCGATTGGAGACGCGTACTATGAAATGATATGTCTCGTGAACGAAAGGGGCGGGGACCCTGAGGCGCTCCTCGACGAGGCCCTCTGGCTGTTCCCCGATAACTATCTCCTTATATGGACCAGGGCCCTCATGCTGACGCGGAGCGGCCGCTTCGAGAAGGCGGTGAAGCTGCTGAAAGGGCTCGTCTCCGTCGACCCCGAAACACTCGTCGAAGGCCCCCTCTCCTATAACTCGGCCATATTCAGGGAGCTTTCCTATGGGCCCCTAGCCGACTGCCTCTTCAAGCTCGGCGAGTACGGGGAGAGCGAGCGGTATTATTCGCTCGCCTCCGGGTACGACCCGGGGAGCGTCGAATATCAAACGAAGCTCAAATTCGTGAGAGCGCTTCTCAATAAGTCCCGGACAGGAAATGAGTGACAAGCCCCTCATATCGTGCCTCTGCATTACGCACGGCAGGACGAAGCTCCTCCAAAGGGCCGTTCAGTCCTTCAGGGACCAGACGTATCCCAACAAGGAGCTCGTACTGCTCTACGAGAGCGGTGACAGAGAGACGGCCGAATACGTGAGAGCCCTTGAAGATCGTAATCTCATTTTAGTCGAGCTGCCTTCTTCCGAAGGGTTTAATCTCGGGAGACTGAGAAACCGTTCCCTTGAGGAGTGCCGCGGGGAGTTTTTCTGCCAATGGGACGACGACGACTGGTCTCACCGCGATAGGCTCTCATTCCAGATGGACGTGATCAAGGCGAGCGGGTTGCCCGCGTGCCTTCTATTTCACTGGCTCATGTATGACGAGCGTACGGGTAAAGCCTATGTATCCAACAGGAGGCCGTGGGAGGGGTCGCTGCTATGCAAGAAATCATTACTCGGCGGCGATCTCAGATACGAGGAAGTCGTGCGGCACGAGGATACGTACCTCATAATGGAGCTCTTCAAGCGGAGCCTCATTTTCCCTGTGATGATGCCGAAGCTCTATATATATGTTTATCACGGTAATAACTTATGCACGAGAGAGCACTGGGAGAAGATATTCAGCGCTTCGAGTGAGCTTTCGGCGGAATCGGCCTCAATAATAAAAGACATACTCGAATGTCAATACACGGGGGAAGAGGCGTCGCGCATGCTGGACGGGATCGAGGAATAAAGGGGCGGCGGAGAATATTTGCGATTATGTCTATCCCCAAAATAATCCACCAGACCTTTAAAAGCCGGGACCTTCCCCTAAAATACGTTCGCTACCGGGAGGGCCTCGCCGCGCTCCATCCCGGATGGGAATATAAATTCTACGACGACGAAGCGTGCAGACAGGCGGTCGAGAGGCACTTCCCCGCGTTCCTGGCCATATACGACCGCGCATCGGTCATACAGAGGACCGATATCTTCCGTATCATAGCCGTTTACGGGGAGGGCGGTTTTTATATGGACCTGGACGTCGAGTGCCTTAACCCCCTCGACGGGCTTACCGAGTTCCGCTGTGTGTTCGCCGAAGAATCGACTATAAGCGAGGAGGATGCCGTGAGGCTCGGGCACAGGGACAGGCTCCGCGTGGCGAACTACATGTTCGGGAGCGAGCCCGGCCACCCTTTCCTGCTCCATATACTGAGAAGGATGGCCGGGGAATCGCGCCGCGATATACTGACCGAGAACGATATACTCGAATCGACCGGCCCGGGCCTCGTAACCACCGTCTATCACGACTTGAAGGGTAAGCTCAGGGACCTGGTGCTCCTTCCGAACCCCGACCGCACGTGTTCTGTCACGGGATCGGTCGCGTGCCATTTCGGGAACTACGGCAGGCACTACCACGAGTCTTCCTGGAGGTGGGAGCATAGGAAAGGATCGCCCGAATACGCGGGCGGCGGCGTAAGGGAAAAGTTGAGCGAAACCGAAGCCGCGAGTGTCCTTGGCGCGATAGATTCCCAAATCGCCCGGATACATATTCCCGACGATATATACGTACTGGGGATATACAAGGAAAAGCCCATTGACGGCCTGACCACGGTTTACGGGCGTTCGAGCGCCATAGGCAAAGTCGTGAAGGATACGAGGCACCTGTCGAATAAAAAGGTGCTCGTTTCGGGTATGGCCCCGTATTATACCGACAGGCTTTCGAAAGAGAATATCAACGTCATTTATACTACGTTCGAGACAACCGAGATACCGCGTTACTGGCTAAAACCGCTGAACGAGCACTACGACCGCTGTATCGTCCCCCATGAATACATGAAGGACGTGTTCGAAACCTCCGGGGTCAGGATCCCGGTCGATGTAATACATCAGGGGTTCACGAGGTACAACAGGAAGTTTTCTATTAAACCCCGGAGCGACGTTTTCAGGATCGGGTTCCTTGGCGTGCCTTACAAGAGGAAGAATTTAATCAAGTTGTATCAGGCCTGCGTCAATCTCCTGGGGAAAATACCCGAGCTCAGGCTCTCCGTTCACTCCGCCATGTTCATGCAGTGGATGTACACGCCCGAGATCGCCCTTATGGAAAACTCCCCTTTCGTCGAGTGGACGTGGGGGGGGATGTCCGATGAATGGACGGCCGAATGGTACGGGAGGCTCTCCTGTTACGTTTTCCCGTCGAGCGGGGAGGGGTGGTCTTTCACCCCTCGCGAAAGCATGTATTTAGGCATCCCGACCGTTCTGACCGATATTCCGGTCCACCGGGAGCTAATCGAGTCCGGATACTGCAGGGCGATACCCGTGAGCGGCAAGGAAGACGCAAGCTACGAAGGGAATACTTACGGGCAATGGGACAGGGTGAGCCTGAATGACATCGAGGACGCTATACGGGACGTGTACCTGAATTACGGGAGCTACCTCATACGCGCCATGCAGGGAGGCCGCTGGATAGAGAATAAATGGACCAACGAGGGCTCGCAGCAGCAACTCCTCGAATACATGCGCTCCCTCTAAGAACCACCGTAGTCAGGCGAAATATACATCTGCGCCCAACATGTCCGAAACCTTGGAAATATTACTTGAGTATCCATGAAAATATGATATGATTCATGTAATCTCAGTTTTGGAGGATGCCCTGTGAGTGAAAAGAAATTTTTAGACGGCGTAAACCCCGAAAGGCGCGAGTTCCTGGAGAAGCTTACGAAGGGCGCGTTCATTATACCGACCGTTATATCCGTGATGATGCTCAACCAGAAATTGAACCTCACGACGGCCAACGCGAATAGCAACCAGCCAATACCGTAATTCAAACGCGGCGGGGCAGTTAAGTTATTAAAGCTCTTTCCCGGTAACCGTATGATGAAATCATCAGCATTGGGACTAATTCAGGAGGGTTGTACATGAGTCAAAAAAAATATCCCGAAGATGTAAACCCCGAAAGGCGCGAGTTCCTGGAGAAGGTTACGAAGGGCGCGTTCATTATACCGACTGTTATATCCGTGATGATGCTCAACCAGAAGTTGAACCTCACGACGGCCAACGCGAATAGCAACGACGGTTAAGTCCTCGCGCCGCTGCCGTGATCATCCTGTTCCAGCCGCGGATTTTCCATTTCAGCCGCGCCGGGATTGATAATTAAGGTCGAAACCAGTTTCAAGATAATAACGAAAGGAGCGTGACAAATGGACGACAAGAAATTTCTCGAAAAGATAAACCCCGAAAGGCGGGAGTTTCTGGAGAAGCTGACGATTGGTGCGTTCGCCATCCCGACGGTCATTTCCGTCATGATGCTGAACCAGAAATTGAACCTCACGACGGCCAACGCCGTGAGCAACGACGGTATGGTGCCGCCGCCCCCCGAATAAAACATCCTGGCTGAATGTGTTTTGCCTTCACAGGAGTTTTCCGCCGATAGCAGGTCGGGATATGATTGATGTAAAATACAGGATGGAGTGTGAATTATGGACGACAAGAAATTTCTCGAAAAGATAAACCCCGAAAGGCGCGAGTTCCTGGAGAAGCTGACTATTGGCGCGTTCGCCATCCCGACGGTCATTTCCGTCATGATGCTGAACCAGAAGCTCAACCTTTCGACGGCCAACGCCGCGAGCAACGATGCGGTACCGGGTTAAGGTCTATATCGGAGTTCATGCCGCGGTCACCCCGTCAGGCGAAAGCCCAGGGTGTTTCGGTCCGCACGGGACTGGAGTAACCCCTATTCGGCCATACGCCGACCTGTAATAATCGATTGTTTCGTCTTCTCATTACACCCCTTCCTGTTATCATTACCTGAGGGTTAAACTCGATTGAGCCGCTTATTCCTTGATGACTTCTCCGCGGCCCGGAACGCATCCGTCGACCGCTGTCTCGGGGAATGGATACTTTTCATCGACGCCGACGAAAGGCTCGGGCCCATAGACAAGGCCCTGGTCAGGGCCGACCTCTCGCGTCCGGGATTCGCCGGGTTTACCGTTAAATACCGCCCAATATCCTGGTTTACCGCGTTCAGGGAGTACAGGGTATTCCGGAACGATCCGAGGATACGGTTCGAGGGGATAATACACGAGACCGTGCTGCCGTCCGTGATCAGGGTCTGCGGGGAGGACGGCCTCGCAATAGGCGATTCAGTCCTCGAGGTGAACCACATCGGGTACGACGGCGAGATGGGCCGCAAGCACAGGAGGAACCTCCCGCTCCTGCTTAAGCATGTGGAGAACCATCCGGAGAATGTATTCCTCAGATATAAGCTCGGTTCTGTGCTTAAGGCGCTTGGGGATACGGAAGGGGCGGAAAGGGAGTGGCGGAGGGCGATCGAAACCGTCCGCCGGAAGAAGGACATCATCCCGAGGGACAGCCAGTCTTATTACGACCTCATGCGCCTCCTGCTGGAGAAGGGGGAGGACATTACCCCGCTTCTCGAAGAAGCCGAGAATATCTTCCCCGACAATTGCCTGATAATGTGGGTCAGGGCCATGGTCCTCATGCACGGTGGCTCGTATGAAGACGCTGCGGGGCTCTTCGGGCGGCTCACCTCCATAGACCCTGACAAGCTCGACCCCGGACGCATCTCCTACGACAGGAGGATATTCGGCGAGTTCTCGTACGAGCCGATGGGGACGTGCTACTTCAAGCTCGGCAGGCTCGAGGAGAGCAGGCGCTGCTATTCACTCGCACTAGAGAGCGACCCGGAAAACCCTGAATATCAAACCAAGCATAGATTCGTGTCCGCGCTCCTTAAAAGATCCTGAGCGCCCGGGGCTCGGGTCGCGGACTTCTCCGATTTCTTGCGCATTTTCTGCGGATTATATATTATAAATCCAGATATCATTTCATCCGGGAGGGTAGTCCATGGACGAGAACAATAGTGCTCCTAAAAATTTCCTCGACGGTATAAATCCCGAAAGGCGCGAGTTCCTCGTAAAGGTGACCAAGGGCGCGTTCATTATCCCGGCGGTTATTTCCGTCATGATGCTCGACCAGAAGCTCAACATTTCGACGGCAAACGCGCAGAGTACCGACGACATAAATTCCTTGAGATAAACGAACCGCATCCGTCCCGGCCTTATCCGCCGGCCGTTTATAAGGCGGATATTTGCGCGAGTGTTTGTCGCTTTCCCGCCCGTACGATCAGGGTGCCGATTTGCCCGCTTGTTTC
>JAHKKQ010000187.1 GCA_020027805.1 Candidatus Dadabacteria bacterium | reverse complement strand
GACCCCCGGAAGGTCGTGCCCCTTGGCCACCATCTGCGTCCCGATGAGGACGTCTATCTCCCCGCGCTCGAGCTTCCCGTAGAGTGTCAGCAGGCTCTTCTTCCCGGCCACGGTGTCCCGGTCCATGCGCGCCGCCTTCGCCTCCGGGATTATGCGCTTGAGCTCCTCTTCTACCTTCTGAGTCCCGATGCCGAGCCCCTGCATGGACTCGCCGCATTTCCGACACGAGCCTGTTAGTTTCTCCGAGAGTCCGCACATGTGGCACCTTACCGAATCCTCACGCGCGTGATACGTGAGCGATACGCTGCAGTTGGGGCATTTCATTATATCCCCGCACGCGGGGCATATAATGAGGGTCGAGTATCCGCGCCTGTTGAGGAATAGAATCGTCTGCCTGTCGTGCCAGAAGTTATCTACTATCTCCTCACGGAGCCTTCCCGAGAATACGGCCCCGCCCTCGTATTTCATGTCGGCGATCTCGACCGCCGGCATAGGCCTGTCCTCGACCCTGAGCGGGAGAGACAGGTATTCGAACCTGCGCTTGAGCGCGTTGTAGTAGGATTCGACGGAAGGGGTCGCAGATCCGAGCACCACTACGGAGTCCGTCATCCTTCCGAGCACGAGGGCGAGGTCCCTCGCGTTATAGCACGGGGTCTCTTCCTGCTTGTATGTACTCTCGTGCTCCTCGTCGACGATTATGATGCCGACGTTCCGGAATGGAGCGAATACCGCGGAGCGCGCACCTATAACCACCTTCACCTCGCCGCGGCTCGCCATGCGCCAGGAGTCGAACCTCTCTCCGTCCGAGAGAGCGCTGTGTATGACGGCGACACTCCGCCCGAACCTCGCCCTCACCCTTTTTACGAGAAGGGGCGTGAGGGATATTTCGGGCACGAGGAGTATCGCCTCCCTCCCCTTATTTATGACCTCCTCTATCGCGCGGAGGTACACTTCAGTCTTCCCGCTGCCCGTGACTCCGTGGAGTAAAAACGGCGCGAACCTGCCCCGTTCGACGGCGTCTTTTATTTTCCCGCACGCGATCTCCTGGTCTATCGTGAGCGCGGGCCTGATGTCCCCCTTTATCTCCATCCCCCCGAACGGGTCTCTCGATATTTCCTCGTGCTCCGTTACTATGAATTTATTTTCTTCGAGCCACGCGAGGTGCACGCTCACGTTTCCGAATACCTCTTTGAGATCGTCGAGCGGGACCCTGCCGCTCCCGATAACGAACTCCAGAATCTGAGACTTGGTCTTCTTTCTCTTGAGCAGCGCGCCTCCGGACAGAGCGCCCGGTGCGGCCGATATTATCTTTTCGGTTTTTATCCTGGGGTCTGATTTCAGCTCGTATGAGAACTCTACGAGCCCCCTTCTCATGAGCGAATTGAGGAGCTCCGTCGACGTGTTCTCGACCAGAGACAAGAGCTTCTGCGAGCTAATCTCCCCCGAATTGAGAACGGTCTTGAGCACGAGGACTTCCTGCCCGGTGAGTATTCCCTTATCGAGCGCGCTCACGCCCCCGTCCGTTATTTTAATGAGGCGCCTCACGCTCACCCCGAGACCGCCCGGGTGCGCCGCCTTTAAAACTATGCCGAGGGAAGTCATGTAGTAGCCGGCCGTCCACTTGAGGAACGCGAGCCGTTTCTCGTCGAAGAGCGGCTCGTCGTCGATTATATCGAGCGTGTCTCTGAGCTCGACGCCCGGCGGAGGCTCGCCGGGGCCGATTATGAACCCTATCGTCCGCCTGTTCCTGAACGGGACGAGGACGCGCTTTCCGAGAGCGATCCCGTCCCTCAGATGCGCCGGCACGCTGTATGTATAGAGGGCTTCCCCGGGTATGGGGACCGCGACCTGAATGGTTTCATACATTTACACGGGAGTCTAATTGTTTTCACAATTACGCGCAATAGCGGCGAGGCCCTAGCCCCCGTACATGCATGTTTGCACATACAAATCCGGTAATCCGGGTAAGCTCCCCAAAGGATTTATAAAGCTGCCCGGGACCGGCCTTCCGTGAGTCCGACAATAAAGAGGAATATCCGTTCCTAATATTTTGTATCAAATTTCGCAGATAACTCTCAAAGCTCATTGGCAAATTTCACAAGCTCCGAATGTGCCGCGAATATGCTCTGAGCCTCCCCGAAGTTAAATTAAACTATTTAAGTTTCGGATGTTGACAACTTCAATCACAGCAAATATGATTTAAACGAGCCGGCAATTCAGGCCGGCCGGAACGTTCAATGGGAAGGTTGGACAGGCTCCTAAACAAGGCAGACGATTATAAGGAAGCGGGCCGCTTCGAAGAAGCTCTCAAAGAGCTGGCGAAAGCGGTTAAGATTGCCCCGCGAGACCCGGACGTTTACCTTTCATTCGCACTCACCTACGACGCGATGGAGGATTTTGCTTCATCCGTGTCTTATTTCAGGAAAGCCGTCGAGCTTAACCCCGAAGACCCCTATATATGGACGCAGCTCGGTATAACGCTCTCGAGGATGGGAAGGCAGGGAGAGTCGCTCAGGGCTTATGACGCCGCGCTCGAGCTCGACCCGGAATACATCATCGCGAAATGGCACATGGCTCTCACGTACAGGTCGATAGGGCTATACGAAGACGCGCTCCGGTATTTTCAGGAGTGCAGGGATTCGGACGCCGATATCGAATACATTAAAGACGAGATAGGTTATCAGACGGGCTTATGCTACTTCGACATGGGGTGGACCAAAGAAGCCCTTTACGAGTTCAGGAAACATCTGGAAGCCTGCCCGTCCGATACGTGGGCGCACATGTCGGTAGGGAACTGCTATTTCGACTTCGGATGGATAGACGAATCGGCCGCCAAGTTCAAAGAGGTCATATCTCTTTCTCCGGAATTCATACCCGCCTATAACGCGCTCGCGCTGTCGCTCGCGGAAAAGGGCTGGTACGACGAGGCGCTCGACGTGCTCAGGACAGCGCTTAAAATATCTCCCGACGACGAAACGATCAAAGACAACATGGACTATATCCAATCGCTCAAGGAAGACGACGACGGCACCAAGGGCGTCATACTCCTGGGCCTCATTCTCCAGCTCTTAAAGAGAAAAGAAATTTCCGACTGAGCCCGAAAAGAGCTCAGGCAATGAATTCCTCCACAACCGATCTGCCGGCGAACTCCCTTCCCTTCTCGGTCAGCCTCAGGCATCCGTCCTCCACCAGCACGTTCCCCCTTTTTACGGAATAACCGACGACGCTCTTCGCGAACCCCTCCTTCCACCTGAGCGTTTCCTCGATATGACCTACCTCCGATTCACGCGCCTCCTCGGGAGTCCCCTCATGGTTGAGGAGGTGTATGGCGAGCATCCTGCCCGCGAACTCGCGCTTCTGTCGTGTCTTCCTCCGCGCTATCGCCGCGAGCCCCCGCTCGGGAGCCAGGAGGAATACGACGAGGAATACGAGGCCCGAAACCGAAGCCATCGAGCCCGCAATGTTCGCATCGAGGAGTATCGCCGCCCAGAAGCCCGAGACCGCGCTCAGTATGCCTATAAGGGCGCTCAGTATTATCATGCGCGGGAGCCTGTCCGTAAGGAGGTAAGCCGCCGCGGGGGGCGCGATCATGAGAGCGACTACGAGTATCGACCCCACGGCGTCGAAAGCCCCTACGGCGGTAACGGACACGATCCCCATCAGTCCGTAGTGCAGGAGCCCCGGCGTAAAACCGAGCGCCGCTGCGAGTCCGGCATCGAAAGTCGCGACCTTGAGCTCCTTGTAGAAGAGCAGTATGAAAACGAGGTTCAGGAGTAATATCCCGCCCATCACGTACATGGACTTTGGGCCCAGATCGAAGCCGCTGATCACGAGCCTGTCGAAGGGCGCGAACGCGATCTCGCCCAGGAGCACCGCGTGCACGTCCAGGTGTATGTTATACGCGTATTTCGAGATGAGTATGACGCCGATGCTGAAGAGGAGCGGGAATACGAGCCCTATCGAGGCGTCCTCTTTCACGAGCTTGGTCCTGTTGAGGAGCTCGACGAGGCTGACCGTGAGTACGCCGCTGAGCGCCGCGCCGATGATAAGTATGGGGGAGGAGATGTCGCCCACGGCGAAGAACGCGAGCACTATCCCGAGAAGTATCGCGTGGCTTATCGCGTCGCTCATCATGGCCATTCTTCTGAGCACTAGAAAAACACCCGGGATCGCGCAAGTGACGGCCACGAGGGAAGCGATAATCTGGATCTCGATCTGCTCAGCGCTCATCCTGTCTCCCGTCCCTCTCTCCCTGAGCCCTCTCCGCCTCCTCAATTCCCGCCCTCGTAAGCGCCCATTCCCCGGGGCTTACGGCGCGGACGAGTCCCCTCTCGCTAAGTATTTCGAGGCCCCGC
>JAHKKQ010000001.1 GCA_020027805.1 Candidatus Dadabacteria bacterium | reverse complement strand
CGCGTCGAAATAGAGCTCGTCCTTTTCGCTCTCGAGGTCTTCGCCGCCCTCCGATTCCTCTATATACGTAATCTCTTCGTTGTATATGGGCTTACCCTGGGATTTGATATACTCGGTTATCCCCTCCCTTTCCTCGTCCGATATCAACGCGCCCTGTATCCTTAGGAGCTTCGATGTCCCCGGCTCGAGGAAGAGCATGTCCCCCTTCCCGAGGAGCCTCTCCGCCCCGCCCGTGTCGAGAATTATACGGGAGTCGATCTTCGACGATACTAGGAACGATATCCTGGCCGGGAAATTCGCCTTTATAAGACCCGCCACTATATCCGCCGACGGGCGCTGTGTCGCGACTATCAGGTGAATACCCGCGGCGCGCGCCTTCTGAGAGAGCCTGGTAATCGATTCCTTTAATTCATTCGGCGCAATCATCATCAGGTCGGCGAGCTCGTCGAGCACGATGACGATGTAAGGGAGCAGCTTGTCCCACTTGTCTTCAGTCTTGAGCTTCTCAACGTTTTTATTGTGCGTCTCTATGTCCCTCACGCCCTCCTCGGACAGTATCCTGTACCTCTTTTCCATCTCCTCCACAGCCCACCTGAGGGCGGCAGCCGCCTTTTTCGGCTCGGTGACCACGGGGTGGAGAAGGTGAGGGATGTCCTCATAGACCGAGAGCTCCAGCATCTTCGGGTCTATCATTATGAATTTCAGCTCGTAAGGGCTCGCTTTGTAAAGCATGCTGGTGATAACCGCGTTCAGGAGCACGCTCTTTCCCGAGCCGGTCGTACCGGCTATCATCAGGTGGGGGGCCTTCCTCAGGTCCATGTAAAAAGGAAGACCCGATATGTCCTTGCCGAGGGCGAGCGTCAGCATGGACTTCCTCTTGGAAAACTCCACGTCTTCCAGAAGCTCCCTCAGCACGACCGTCTCTCTTTTTGCGTTAGGGACCTCTATGCCGATTACGTCCTTCCCCGGAATCGGGGCTATTATCCTTATACTGAGGGCGCTGAGTCCCATTGCCAGATCATTCTCAAGCGCCGCTATCCTGTTAATCTTTATGCCGGGAGCGGGTTTATATTCGAACATCGTGATTACCGGGCCCGGCCTTATTTCGGTGACCTTACCCGAAACGCCGAAGTCCCTCAGCTTTTCCTCTATGAGCCTCGCCTTCTGGTAAACCGCGTCCCGGTCTATCTCCACTGCGGATTCCATTTTCGGATCGAGCAGGTCGGGAGGGGGGAGTTTGTAGTCTCTATGTATTACTTCTTTTTTATGGAAGAAATCCTCCAGGCCCTTGAGCTTGGGCTGCTCCACAACTATTTCAGGCTTATCGTCCTCGAGGTCATCGTCTTCTTCCTCCTCATCCTCCTCCTCGCGGAAATCGTCCTCGAAAAGGTCTATATCGTCCTCGGCCTTCTTCTTCCCGTTAAGCTTTATGATGCCGTTTCCTTTGGCGCGCGCGGTCCTTACCTCGGCGCGCATCTTCGGTTTGGATAGGGATTTTTTTAGATATACGAAAAATTCCCCGGACGCAATGACGAAATACTTCGATAATGCGTACGATTTCTCCGCTATAAACATCGAAACGCCACCGAGCGCCCCCAGTAAATCCGAGAGGGCAATCCCCGATATTATTATTAAACTCACGAGAAGGACTATGGTTACAATGAGGTAAGAGCCGATATCCCCGGCGACGCTGTCCCTCATTATAGAGGCCACAGTGTCTCCTGCCCACCCCCCTGCGGGGGTGAAGCCGAGAAGCTCGGTATTCGGGTAGAGGAGCCCCAGTAGCACCATAATGGAAACAAGGAGGAGGAATGCGGAGGCGGTCTTTCTATAGAGGTTACCGCCGGCCCGGTTTATGAAAACGACGACCGACGTATAAAAGAGGACCAGCGGCACGACGAAGGCGCATACGCCGAATGCCGTTCCGAGAATGCCCGATATATAAACACCTATGGAACCCATGGCGCCCTTGACGTCGACGCCTGTTTTTCCGCTGTAGAAAACAAGGCTCAGGGCCGAGAATAGCCCGACCGTGAATAAAAGTGCGGCTATGATCTCCCGGACTATATAGTCGGAGGATTCCTGTTGGGTACTGCTTTTTCTTTTAGCCATCTATTCTTAAAGCTAATTATACAATATCCGGTTTAAGTAATCAAAATTGTTGATTTTCAAAGTTACAACTACGCCAATATAGGAATAAATTGCCCTATACGTGCGCGCGGATTCATATAATCAGGCGGGAACCACTGATAGAAAAGGGAAATTATCTAATAAAAGCAGGAAATTAGAATTGCTCAGCCGCCGTGAAACGCCATCAGAACGGAGCCCGCGGCCTTTATTGCCAGGTCCCAGGAATCGAGCGGGAACACGCCCAGGAGGAGCGTTCCCAGGGAAAGGACGACAAGCGCGACCGAAGACGCGATTTTGAATGATGGGAAGGCGACTGTCTCTTCCTTCATGTACGCGTACACAAGCACTCTCAGATAATAATAGGCGGAGACTACGCTGCTCAGTATGCCGATTACGGCGAGCCAGTAAAATCCGGCCTGCACGGCGGATAAGAACACCCTGTACTTTGCGAAGAAGCCTATAGTGGGCGGAATGCCGGCTAACGAGAACATGAATACGCCGAGCGCAAGGGCGAGGAACGGCCGCTTTCCCCAGAGCCCCGCAATGTCCTCGAACGTCTCGCACTCATGCCCGTCGCGGGAGAGGTAGGACAATACGCCGAATGCCCCCAGGTTCATGAACGTGTAGGCGAAGAGGTAGTAAATAACGCTCCCGACGCCGAGCTCCTTCCCGCCGTAAGCCGCCACAACGCCCACGAGTGCATATCCCGCGTGCGCTATGCTCGAGTATGCGAGCATGCGTTTTATGCTCTTCTGTGTTATGGCCGCGATATTGCCGACTATCATTGTGAATATCGCTACTATCCAGAGGACGGGCATTATGCTCACCTGGAGCTGGTAAAAACCCTCGAAAATCACCCTCAGCAGAATCGCGAAGGCCGCGGCCTTCACCCCGACTGACATAAAAGCGGTAGCCGTCATGGGGGCCCCTTCGTAAACGTCGGGCACCCACTGGTGGAGGGGGAACGCGCCTATCTTGAAGAGGAATCCCACGAGCACGAGTGCGCTTCCGGCTACGAAGAGCGGGTTCGCGACGTCGAAATTTTTGAATATCTCGCTCAGGTAAATCGAGCCCGACGCGCCGTAAAGAAGCGCTATCCCGTAAAGGAGTATCGCCGAGGAGAAACCGCCCAGAACGAGATACTTGATACCCGCTTCGGTCGAGCGCGGGGAGCTCCTGTTAAAGGCCGACATAACGTAAACGGAAATGGACATTATCTCGAAGCCGAGAAAAAGGGACATGAATTCCGTGGCCGAGGCCAGGATCATCATCCCTGAAGTGGAAAAAAGTATGAGGGCATAGAATTCGCTCGTGTAATGTATGAAGCCGGTCAAATAATCCTTTGAGAAAACGACTGCGACTGCTGCGCCTAGTAAGAAAATAACGTTGAAGTACGCGGCAAACTGGTCGAGCGACAGCGCCCCTGAAAAAGCGGACGTATCGCCGCCGAACCTCTTTAAATTCAGAATGAAACCGACCGCGAGCCCGGCAAGGGCAATCCAGAAAAGGTTCTTTTTCACCTCGCCCCTGGTTATCGGGTCGAGGACCATGAGTACAATTCCGGCAGCAATTAAAGAGATTTCGGGGCCTATGAGCAGGGTGCTTTTAAGAACTTCGCTCAGATCCATTCAGGAATTCTCCGACTTAAGTGTGCGTAATAAGCGAGGTGGATTTTCGGGAGTTTAGTATGTGGGAGCGAGGGGGGGTTGTCAAGTTCGAGAGGCGTCAGGAAAGGGGTGAGCCTTCGATCGCGCAGTCGGGCTGGGAGACCTCTTCGACGCCGTGGATCGTGGGGCTTGCGCCGCAGAGCCGGCAGCCGGGGTCTTTCTTGATCGCGAGTGAATTGAACGACATGTTAAGGGCGTTGAATACGAGCAGGTGGTCCGTGAGCGGCTCGCCTATCCCGAGTATCTGCTTCAGCGTCTCGAGAGCCTGCATCGTGCCTATCGTGCCCGCCGCGGCACCCAGTATGCCCGCCTCCTGGCAGCTCGGGACCATACCCTTCGGCGGGAGCTCCGGATAGAGGCACCTGTAACAAGCCCCGCCCGCTTGTGTCTTGAATACGGCGACCTGTCCTTCGAACTGGAATATTGCGCCCGACACCAGCGTCTTCTTCTCGAAATAACATGCGTCGTTCGCAAGGTATCTCGTCGGGAAATTATCCGAGCCGTCGACGACTATATCGTAGTCCCTTATTATTTCGCGTATGTTGTCCTTTGTAACGTGCCCCTCATGGAGGATGATACTTACGTCCGGGTTTAACTTTTCGAGCTTCTCACCGGCCGATTCCGTTTTGGGTTTGCCTATGTCTTCGGTGTAATGGAGCACCTGCCTGTGGAGGTTCGATATATCCACCCTGTCAGAGTCGGCTATGCCTATAGTGCCCACCCCGGCAGCCGCCAGATAAAGAGCTGCGGGCGATCCGAGCCCCCCGATCCCGAGGCAGAATACCTTCGACTTGAGGAGCATCTCCTGTCCGGCGCCCCCGACCTCGGGCAGCAGTATGTGCCTGCTGTACCTGTATATCTGCTCTTCCGTTAACCGCACTTTCCTCTCAGCCCTCAACTAATTCTACTGCGTCTTCAATAAACCCGGAATCGAAATCCTCGAGCACCCAGGCCCGGGTGTCGTTATATGTACCGGCGTTTATAGAGAAAATCATGTATACCCATTCGGGCCACGCCCTCTGCCTGTCCGTTTCGGAGGCGATTGACGGGTGGTCGGGGTGCGAGTGGTATATGCCCACTATCTCGAGGCCGCTCCCCCTCGCCCATTCGTCGGCCTCCTTAAACGATACGGGGTCGAGGTCATACCTGTCGCGGGCCCTTTCGGTGTTGAGGTTCCGGCATTCTCTATAATGCGTGATCATGCCGTCAGCCCCTATAAGCACCCCGCAGACCTCATGGGGGAAGCCCGACTCTGCGTGCTTTATAATCCCGCCGTGAACCGACTCGAGGATCCTTACCACCAGATCCCCCCGCTCAGATACCTGTACCCCCCGTCCGGAAAAACCGTGACGAGGACGCCCTCTTTCAGCTTCTTCGCGTACTCGATTGTCGCGAAGGCAACGGCGCCGCCGGAATGACCTATGAAAATCCCTTCCTTCTTCAGAAGGTCCTTCATGAAATCATAGGCGTCCTCCGTAGTAATCCTGATGAGCTCGTCGGGGTAGGCGGAATCGTATATGCCGGGGACGATCGAGGTAGGCATATGCTTCATGCCTTCTAACCCGTGCAGGGCTTCGGCGGGCTCGACCGCTATAGCTACTATATCGGGATTGAGCTCCTTTAACCTCTTCGACGTGCCCATAAAAGTCCCGCTCGTGCCAAGCCCGGCAACAAAGTGAGTTACCCTCCCCTCTGTCTGCTCCCAGATTTCCACGGCAGTGGAATCGTAATGCGATTTCGGATTCTCGGGGTTGTTGTATTGATCGGGCATGAAATATTTTTCGGGGTTTTCGGCCTTAAGCTTTCTCGCAAGCCTTATCGCCCCGTCAGATCCCTCGAGGGGGTCGGAGTATATAATCTTCGAGCCGAAGGCCTGAAGGGTCTTTTTTCTCTCGATATTGATATTTTCAGGTATCACGAGCTCCACTTTATACCCGAGGGCGGCGCCCATCATGGCGTAGGCGATAGCCGTGTTCCCGGAGGAGGAATCCATCAGAATTTTATCGGCAGTGAGCTTTCCGGTACGGATCCCGTCGAGGATCATCCAGAGGGCGGGCCTGTCCTTTACGGAGCCCCCGGGGTTAAACCATTCCGCCTTGGCGTAGACCTCGACACCGGGAGAGAGACCTTCCGTAACGTGAGTCAGCTTGATAAGCGGGGTATCCCCAACCAATTCGATTACGGAATCCGCCTTCTTCAGTCTCGTTTCAAGCGATTTTTTTCTTGCCAGGGAATAATCCATCAACGACGCTCAATAAGGAGTTTGTAGAACTCTCCATCCTGCCTGACATCGAGAATTTTATGTCCTTCGGCCATGATACTCTTGGGAACGTTGGTTAAGGGCTCCCCATCCCTGAGTATGACTTCGAGCACCTGCCCCGAAGACATGGTTTCAAGCTTGAGCTTGGTTTTCACGTACGTCATCGGGCAAATCTCTTTGGTAATATTTATCTGTGTATCGACCTTCCGAGTCTCCATTTCTCACTTACCTCCCGCACTATCCCCCTTTAAAATTTAAATAATTGTATTCCAAAGAGTACCACATGGCTATAACCCGCACAAACCCGCTCCGCTTGAAAGGCTGCTCATTAATCCGAGTCTCTTTGGATTTCTTCGGGGGCCCTATTCGCTCAAATCCGGACAGTACAGGATCACTTGTCCTCCGCTGTTATATCTATGACCGGGTTCTCAGGTTCAGAATTCCTCTTTGACAGGTCCTTCCGCTTCCCCTCGGCAGACATTTTTCCGAGCCAGAAAGCAATCAGGATTATCAACACTATTAATAGTATCTTCGTCATACTTCCGCCTTTTATGCCTTGCTTTTCGTCTTTTTACCGTGACCGAGCCACGAGATTACAGACTCGAATATGAGTTTTCCGCCGGCGCCGCCGAGGACGCTCTCCGAGCACCTCTCCGGATGGGGCATCATTCCGAGCACGTTCCCGGCTTTGCTGCATATTCCCGCAATGTTCCCGATAGACCCGTTCGGATTGGATTCGGGCGTCACGTTCCCTTCACCGTCGCAATACCTGAATACGACCTGTGAATTTTCCTCGAGCGCTTTCAGGTCTTCGCCCGTGCAATAATAACTGCCCTCGCCGTGAGCAACCGGGATTCTGAGCACGTCCCCCCCTTTCAGGTTCCCCGTGAATGCGGTTTTATTATTCTCCACCCTTATATTAACCCACCTGCACACGAACTGGAGCGAAGAGTTCCTGATCAGCACGCCCGGAAGGAGGCCCGCCTCGACCAGTATCTGAAACCCGTTGCAGGTCCCCAGGACCGGCCCACCCCGGGATGCGAATTTTTCAACGGAATCCATGATCGGTGACAGGCTCGCTATGGCGCCTGTCCTCAGATAATCGCCGTAAGAAAAGCCGCCGGGAATGATAATGCAGTCGAACCTGCCGAGGTTCGTGTCCTCGTGCCATACGAACTCGCAGTCCTGCCCCATCACGTGCTTGATCGCGTGGTAGCTGTCGTGATCGCAGTTGGACCCCGGGAATACGATAACGCCGAATTTGTACATGCTATTCCTCGATATTGACTACGAAGTCCTCTATCACGGGATTCGAAAGAAGCTTTCGGCACATTTCGTCGACCCGATTCCTCACGCTCTCCGCGCTTCCGTCCCTTATCCTTAACTCTATAAGCTTCCCCACCCTGGCGTCGCGTACTTCTTCGAATCCGAGGTTCGCCAGCGCAGACAACACCGACTTCCCCTGGGGGTCGAGGACGACCGGCTTCAGCCTCACTTCCACTTTGACTTTAAATTCCTTCATATGAATTCCATTCGATACCTGTTTTATTTGTTTCCCAAAAGAGCCGATAAGAGCCTCTCGAGCTCGTCGTCGGAATAGTAATCGATCTCGATCCTGCCCTTACCTTTATTATATATAATCCTTACCTGCGTGCTGAGCGCCCCCTTCAAATCGTCGGCGATCCTCTCCAGATACGGGTCCGCGCTCACGGGCTTTATCCCCGGCCGCTTTTCCTTCGACATGTTCCGGATGAGGCTTTCGGTCGTCCTTACCGAGAGTTTCTTCTTCCGTATGGCCTGAAGAACGAGGTTCGCATCGGAGATAGACTCAAGACTGAGGAGGGCACGGGCATGCCCCGCGGTTATTTCCCCCTCGATAAGCGCGCGCTTCGCCTCCTCGGAGAGCCTGAGCAGCCGGAGATGGTTCGTAATCGTCGACCTGTCTTTGCCTATCTGTACGGACACCTCTTCATGAGTAAGCCCGTAGACCTCTATTAAATGCTGGTATCCGGAGGCCTCTTCGATCGGGTTCAGGTCCTCTCTCTGAAGGTTCTCGATGAGCGCGAGCTCGAGAGCCTCCATGTCTGTAGCGTCTTTAACTACTACAGGGACCTTTACGATGCCGGCCCTCTGCGCCGCCCTCCACCTTCTTTCACCCGCGATTATCTCGTACCCGCTCCCTGACTGGCGGACGACTATCGGCTGAATGATGCCCTTCTCCTTGATAGAAGCCGTGAGCTCGGCAATGGTGTCATCGTCGAAATCCTTCCTCGGCTGACGCGTATTGGGCCTGATCTCATGGATGCTGACGAGCGTAAGCCCCGGCTCTCTGTTCTCTTTCGGCAACAGGGCATCGAGTCCTCTACCCAACGTAGCTTTTTTCAATTGCGTCCCCTCCGTTCCTTGCGATTATTTCCTGCGCAAGCGAGATATATGTCTGTGCTCCGATCGATTTTACATCATAGAGCAAAATCGGTTTGCCGTGGCTCGGGGATTCGGCGAGCCTCACGTTCCTGTAGATGATGGTTTCGAATACCTCTTCGCTGAAATAGGTCTTGAGCTCGTTCGCAACGACATGGCAGATCTTGTTCCTCGAATCGAACATGGTGAGCAGATAGCCCTCGACTTTGAGCTCGGGATTGATTCTTTGGCGTATAAGCGAAATCGTGCGTTTCAGCTGGCCGAGCCCTTCGAGCGCGTAGTATTCACACTGCACGGGCACGAGGACGGAATCCGCGGCCGTGAGAGCGTTGACCGTAAGGAGACTCAGTGAAGGGGGGCAGTCAATAAAAATATAGTCATACTCGCTGATGATATCGCTTATCGCCTCTTTGAGCTTCTGTTCTCTGTTCTCGAAATGTATCAGCTCAATTTCGGCCCCCGTGAGATCGGGGCTGGCTGGGACCACGGTCAAATACCCCTTGAGAAATTCGGGCTCAATGTCAATTGTTATATCCCTTATGTTCACTTCGCCGATGATCGCATCGTAGATGGTTTTTTTGATTTCATCCTTGTTGATCCCTACACCGCTCGTCGCATTGGCTTGAGGGTCGAAATCGATGAATAAGGTCTTTTTTTGCGCGGCCGCGAGAGACGCGGCGAGGTTTATGACCGTAGTAGTCTTACCTACCCCGCCTTTTTGATTCGCCACACATATAACCTTTCCCATATCCCTCTCCCCTGGCTGCTTAAAAAAATATTCCCATGCTGATTATTTCGGGTATTTCTATAACTAGAATCCTTTTTACGATTTCGAGCGACCCGCGATCCGAGATAAATATTACCATATTATCCATTGTCATCTTTAGCCGCAAGCATACGGAATCATAATCGACCGAATGCCGCTTGCCTTGCCCAAAGTATCGGCGACATGTCTAACCCGCCATGAGAACAGCGTATTTCAAAGTTATAAAAGAAATTAAATACGGGGTTGAATTTACCGGGGAATATATGTATGATTGGAATCCTGTCAATCCGTAACGGATCGACACATTCCGTGCCTGGTAACCCAAGGTCTGGTTGCCTGACAGTTGCAGAGGAGAGGGATATGGATAAGGACCACCTTACTATAATGCTTATTACTCCAGGCAGTAAAGGTCCCAAAGCACTTAACTTAAAAATCTCACATCTAAAAATAGTATCTTTCACTTTTGTATTCTTTACCGTCGTATCCCTGGTTTCATTCGCATCTACTTACACCTTCTACAAGGCTTCGGAATCAAAGACAAGGTCCGTAAAACACCTCGCCAAAACCATCGATACGCTGAGTCAGGATTTAATGGCGAACATGTCTACCGAAGTTAACCTCAGGGGCAGGATGAAAGACATCGAAAACAAGCTCCTTGAAATGCAGGAGATGCTCGACAAGAAAGGCATCAGGAAAGAACTGGCCGTGGGAGGTGAATTCATCCCCGCCGACAGGCTGAGCATTTCTTATGTCGACTTTATGCAGAAGGATATAGAGGAACTATTCAACACCATGAAGAACCTGCCTGTAGGTACGCCGCTCGAAGGGAAAATAAATTCGGGATTCGGCTACAGAAAGGACCCGTTCCGCTCGAGGATCGGTTTTCATTCGGGAGTGGACATCGATGCGAAATTCGGAGACCCCGTGGTTGCCACCGCGGACGGTACTGTAAGAAAGACGGGATGGCAGGGAAGCTACGGTAAAACAATCGTGATTCAGCACGAAGAAGGGTTCGAGACCATTTACGGACACCTTTCGAAAATCTCCGTGGAAGAAGGACAGAAAATAAAAGTGGGGGAAGTGATAGGAAAGGCGGGAAATACCGGAAGGTCCACCGGTACGCACCTGCATTACGAAGTTATAAAAGACGGCAAGAGGGTTAACCCCTCGAATTTTCTATCGCTGAAATAATCATGGGTATGTTCGACAAAAAAAGAAGCGCAAAGCCGGTAAAGCCCGATGCGAGCCATTTCACCACATCTATAGGAGAAGAGTGCGTTTTCGAAGGGCACATCACAACCTCCTCCTCGACCAGGATAGACGGGAAGCTCAAGGGGAAAATATCGGGGGAAAATACATTAATCGTAGGCGAGCGCGGGGTAATACTTGGAGAGGTCAAAGCCTCCGAAGTCATTGTCTATGGACGGATCGAAGGTATTATCGACTCGGAGAGGCTCGAAATAAAAAGCAGCGGCGCCGTAACGGGTGATATTTTCATAGACAGGCTTGTAATCGAGGAAGGCGGCGTTTACAACGGCAGATGCGGGATGAGCGAGCACGTCGGGCAATACGTATCGGAGCCCGGCGCAATAGAATCGAAGAAGGCTGCTTCGGAGACAATCGAGTTAGAACACCCGCAGATTAGGGCCAAAGAGCTCTAACCCTCCTGTACGAATCGGGCGACACCGCTTCATAAAATCCTTTCAACATCTTTGGCTATTTCCTTAGGGTCCATCTTGCTCTGTGGGTATCTCAAAACTATCCGGCCATCGGGGTTTATCAGATACACGGACGACGTATGCCCCATCAGGTATCCCTGCTCCGAACCTGTTCCTTCCTTCATATAGAACGCATGATAGGAGTCCGAGACATTTTTAATCTCTTCGGGTGTGCCTGTGAGCCCGATAAAGTCTTTGTTGAAAAAAGTAACGTACTTCTTCATCTCCGCCTGAGTGTCCCTTTCGGGGTCTACCGTCACGAAAAGGACCTGCACCTTATCCCTGTCGCTCCCGAGCTCGTTGGTAACGCTGTTTAAAGTCGATAACGTGACCGGGCAAATATCCGGGCAGTGCGTGTATCCGAAAAACATGAATACGACTTTCCCCTTGAAATCACCGAGCGTTACCTTTTCCCCGTCCTGATTGGTAAGCGTGAAGTCGGGCGCTTTCATGTCGTAAGAGCTGCCGTAGAAGCTGGACTTGCTCCTGGCCGTGAATATCTGATACAGGATTATCGCCCACACTACGAGCACAAGGGACAGGACCGTGACAGAAGCGATCAGTATCTTTTTCCGTTTCATATCAGTCTGATTTTTTAAGCAGTGTATAACATCCGAAAACGTAAAATATATTACCCGTTATTCAGGCGCTGCGCATGAAAAACAAGCACCGGGCGAAATGAGCGTATAAGCGTATAGATGTGTGCGGCAGTCAGGATTATTACAGGCTAGGAATAAATTTAAACAGTGCTTATAAAAAACAAAAGGGAATGCCCGGACCTTGTCGCGAGCATTCCCTTTTAAAGGAGGATGGAGGATGACTTGTTAAGCCTTGCGTTTAAGATTAGTAATAAAAATAAAGTATTTTACTTAAGATGTCAAGGGGATATTTTACAGCGATAAAACAATGTCGCAACACCCCATTATGACATAATATTTTAGCCCTAAAAAGCCACCCCTCCCGGAAATATTACTCTCGGAAAGCGGCTGTTAAAATCAAACCGCTATACGGCTTAAGCGGCCGTGAATAAGCGTAAACCTTGAAAGTTAATCGGCCCGTGATATATTCTTCCACTTTGGTTTGAGCTTCCCGGGGGCATATTTAACCGGAAATAGCGCGTGATTATTACATAAGTCTCAATCCTGTCATAGCCGGGCGACGTAGCTCAGGGGCAGAGCAGGGCTCTCATAAGGCCCGTGTCGGTGGTTCGATTCCACCCGTCGCCACCCCTGCAAATCCTTACCTTATCACTAAAGATTAATCTGACTCTTCACTGAAAATTAATATTCCTCCGATACCATCGTTTATACTCTCCATTGTATTGATGGTGATGGCATGGGATCTCGAAATGGGCATGATGAAGCTCCGGGAATAAACATTTCTACTAAAGTAAATCACAAAAGGAGCTCCAGCGTTTGATCAAGCAGCTCGGCGGGATACGCGAGGAGATGCTGTGCTTCGCCGGGCAATTAAAAGAGTCCTTCCGCGGCCTCGACCCCGTATACGAAGAGAGCGCTAAGAACCTGCTTCATTATCTAGCGTTCAGGCGTCATGACCTTAGGGCGCTCCAGTCCGAACTGGCGGAGCTCGGCCTTTCGTCGCTCGGCCGCTCCGAATCGCACGTCCTTGCAACGGTTGATGCGGTGCTGCTTACCCTATCACGTCTCGCCGATTCCCCCGTTCAGATTACAGGCGGCGATACGGATAGACTTGATTTTAAATCCGCTAGGCAATTGCTGGACGAGCACACGAAGACGCTCCTCGGCCCGGCTCCGGCGGGGCGGAACGTCCATATAATGGTGACGATGCCGAGCGAAGCCGCTCACGATTACGGACTGGTGCTCGGCCTCCTCGATAACAGCATGGACTGTATGCGTATCAATTGCGCTCACGACGATCTGGAGAAATGGTCCCGTATGATCGGGAACCTCCGCTGAGCGAGGGAGGAAACCGGGAAACCATGCATGGTGATTATGGATATACCCGGCCCCAAGCTCCGTACAGGCCCTGTCAGTCCCGGACCCTCTGTAATTAAATACCGCCCGCAAAGGGACGCGTACGGCAACGTAATAAAGCCGGCGAGTGTGCTGCTCGCTCTGGAGGGGACTGATACTTCACGCTCGGCTGTGTACACCGCGGTGCTGCCGTTGCCGCCGGAGGGACTTGAAGGACTTTCAATCGGCGATGAAATAAGATTCGTCGACGGGCGGGGGGCGAGGCGTTCGATGACGGTCACGGAACAAACCGAGGGGGGATTCATTGCCGAGGCCGTAAAAACCGCCTACGTTACACCGGACACAGTCCTCCGCCGCAGGAAATACGGCAAATCACGGAAACACGGCGTCAAGATATGCGGCTTCGCCCCCGTGGAAAATCACATAACCCTCCGTGACGGGGACTTGATTACGCTCACGCCGGACTTAAACCCCGGCCGTCCCGCGGAATATGACGATAGCGGCAATCAGGTATCGCCCGCGGCAATAGGCTGCACGATACCGGAGATACTCGATGATGTTAAAGCGGGCGAGCACGTCTGGTTCGACGACGGCAAAATAGGCGGGATAGTGGAAGGAAGAATGGCGGAGGGACTGCGGATACGCATCACGCATACGAGCTCGGCTGTGGGCAAACTGACCTCCGACAAAGGGATAAACCTCCCGGAGAGTAAGCTCGGCCTGCCTGCCCTCACGCCGAGCGACATTCCGATTCTGAAGTTTATAGCAGAGAACGCCGACATAGCCGCGCTGTCGTTCGCGAATACGCCGGATGACATAAAATCATTATTAGACCACCTGAGGCGCGTGGGCAGAGAACGGCTTTCGATAGTCCTGAAGATCGAAACGCGGCGCGGATTCGAGAACCTGCCCGCCATGCTTCTCGAGGCAATGAAGAACCCGAGCTGCGGCGTAATGATAGCGAGGGGGGACCTGGCCGTCGAGCTGGGATTCGAGCGCCTGGCCGAGGTTCAGGAGGAAATATTATGGCTCTGCGAGGCCGCTCACGTACCCGTTATATGGGCGACCCAGGTGCTCGAAAGCCTCGCGAAACAGGGCTCCCCGACGAGAGCGGAAATCACGGACGCCGCGATGGGGCACCGCGCAGAATGCGTCATGCTGAACAAGGGCCCTCACATCCTGGAGGCCCTAAAAGCGCTGGATAATATATTGAGACGGATGGAAACCCATCAATTCAAAAAGATGTCCATGCTGCGCGAGCTCCGGCTCGCATATAATTTCCCGCACGAATAAACCAATAAACCATAGCAGAGGGACGATGAGAGGAATGGCTCACTGTCCCGTATTACCGTAATTCAATCAATAAACATTCCCCGGGATCGGGATTATAATTTTCACATCACGGACAAATACCTTCAATAGAGGAGGTGTAAATTGGAGAACGAACCCTGCAGGATAAATAAACGTCTGTATTACGCTCTTTGTGTAATGCTCTCCGTATTTTATTTATTGAGTATCTCCTGTGAAGATGGCTCGGGCTCCGAGACCGGGCGGGAAGCCACAGCCGTGGTCGTCGAGAGGTCTCGCGATATAAGCGAGACGAATGATTTCCTGAGAATCGCATTCCTGCCGAGGGACGTCGTGCCGACACAGCTCGGACGTCCGAGCGCCCTCAGGGTCTTTACAGGTGCTTCGGTATTCTACGAGCCCCCTGTGTCCCTCGAAAAGACCGCCGCCTTTTTCGGCATACCCGTCGGACAAAGCGAAAAGGAATTGGACCTTGTGGCTTTCAGATGCATGCCGGGCGAGCCTGCCGCGCTCGAGCCGAGCCTAGCGACGTGGCCGAATGTATTTGCAAGACTGGTCGAAGACCTGGGAGGACAATCCACATGTCCGCCAAATGAGCCCTCGCCCGAGAACGAGCTTCTTTGTCTCGCCGAGGACTTCACGGACACGCCAAGCGAAATCGTCACCGAAAGCATTGCGAACGCGGTCGGTCTGGGGGCATTTATCATGACCGACCCGGACCTGGCGGGAGTGCTCGGGAATCTCTACGGCGTCTCCTCGGCATTCGGCGGGCTCGGCCTGGCCGTCAATGGCAGCAGCGGCAATGCCCTGACCGCGGAGGGGGCGCTCGTGAGGTCCGTCGTCCCCGAATATATTGTGAGGAACGCAACGCTAATAGAGGCCGGGTGCTTCTGTATCCGGGTACCGCCTTACGAAGGGCGAGAAGATGACCCGCTCGACATGGAATTTATCATCAAGAAAGGCGGCTTCGGCGAATGCAATTTTGTGGATAGGCTAAGTTTGTAAAATTAGACCGTCTATCGAAAAGAATTATTCTTTGTCCCCCTCGTCCTTCTCAAAGTCGAGCGCGCAGGAGTTAATACAGTAACGGAGGCCGGTAGGTCTGGGACCGTCGGGGAAAACGTGACCCAGGTGCGCGCCGCACTTGCTGCAAACTACCTCGGTCCTCGCCATGCCGTGGCTCCTGTCGACCTCCTCTTTGATCATATCGCCGGCGGTGGGCTTGTAGAAGCTCGGCCATCCGGTGCCCGATTCGAATTTCGTATCGGAGCTGAAAAGTTCCTCACCGCAGCACACGCACTTGTACATCCCCTTTTCCTTGTTGTCGTTATACTTTCCCGTAAAAGGCCTCTCCGTGCCCTTCTCCCTCGTGACGTAATACTGTTCTTCCGTGAGGTCTTTCTTCCATTGCTCCTCTGTTTTCTTTATTTTCTCAGTCATATACGCCTCCTCGGGCATATCCATTTTTTGAGCGCCCGGCCATAACTATAGGATACAGACCGCTCATAACCTAATCAATACGGACAGCGCGGCGCCCTAGACCGGATGTTTCAAAATATCGAATATATTGTTATACGGGATAATAAAAAGAAAGGATTCTTAAGGGAGAGGGAAATTAACCAGGCCGCAATTTTTCTATCGTTAGCCAGGCCGTAAGCGCCCCCAGGAATACGAGGCCCGCTGAAATCTTCATCATGCGCCTGAAAGTTCCCAGAAAGGAGTCCGATATGGCACCGCGTATCTCTATTTTAGTCGTTTCCGGAAGGGACTCCGGAATGTCAATTGCGGCGAGCTTGATACGCTGTGAGTCTATAATCCGAATCGTCTCCTCATTCAAATTGAGTATCTTGAGTTCTTTATCGAGATTGTTACTGAACCCGGAGAGAGCAAACACCCCCAGTATGGCTATCGATAGCAGCCCCGCGATCCTTCCGACGGTGTTGTTTATTCCCGAGGCGACGCCCGAGTGCTCGAGGTCAATAGAGCTCATCACGGCTGTCGTGAGAGGTGATATGGTTATCGCCATGCCCATTCCGAGCACGACTATGGCGGGGAAGAAGGTCGTCCAGTAGCTTCCCCCGATACCCGGGAGAGTGAACAAGAGAAACCCCGCCCCCGCAAGGAGCGTCCCGATTATGAGCGGAGGCTTTGCCCCGTAATTGATCACGAGCCCGCCGGCCCACCTCGAGAACAGGAACAGCGCAAGGACGAGAGGTATAAAAGCTATGCCAACGCCCGCTGCCGAATACCCCTGAAGCTGGATGAGATTGAATGGTATGAAGAATACGCCGCCTACCCAGGCTGCCCAGAACAATGCCGAGATAAAATTCGCGCCGCTGAAGGTCCTTGATTTAAAGAGACCGAGGGGCATCATGGGCGACGGGGCATGCGCCTCGTACCATAAAAACGAGACGAGAGCCAATCCCCCCGCCACGAAGGGTACGATTACCTTGGGATGTCCGAACCCGGAGTTGCCCGACTCGATCAACGCATAGACGACGCACCCGAGGCTCATGATCGCGAGAAAAGAACCCAGTACGTCCAACTTCCCCTCACCGTTATTCTTCCTGCTTTCCGGTATCCGCCAGTAGAGGCTCGTGAGAACGATTATACCGATCGGAAGATTGACGAAAAAAACGAGCCGCCAGGATACATTCTCGGCGAGCCAGCCCCCTAGGATAGGGCCGAGGGCGGTCGTGATGGCAGTGAACGCGGACCAGGTGCCGATGGCCCTCCCGCGCTCAGCCTCGGTAAAAGAGATATTGATAATTGCCAGACTGCCCGGAACGAGGAGAGCGCCCCCTACCCCCTGGAAGGCCCTTGCGACTATCAAGTCCGCCGTGCTTGCGGAAAGACCGCACCAAATGGACGCGCCGGTGAACAAGATTACGCCCAGCGCAAATATGCGCTTCCTTCCGAACTTGTCTCCGAGCGCGCCGCCGAACAGCATGAGCGAGGACATGAACAACGCGTATGCCTCGATTATCCACTGCATCTGGGGGATTGTAGCGTCGAGCTCCATCTGAAGCACGGGCAATACGACGTTCATGGCTGTGCTGTCGATAAATGCCATGCCTGAACCGAGTATCGTTACGAGAAGGACCCATCTTCCGGCGATTTTGCTCACACCGAGGCTTTCCGTAACACTCTTTATAACGGCGCCCTCCGGCGTTCCCCTAGCGGATTCTCTCATTATGATATGAAGCGACTGAATTTGTCATTGAAATTATGACTGCAGGAATAGTATTCTCGGATACGGAGGAATAAAATAATCCCCAAACCAAAGTTTTGCTCCGCGACTCAACCAGATCTGAGATAAGTGAGATCAATTAATATTTACTTATCCGAAAAAATCCTTAGCCGACTTAATTCTACCTGCTGAAGCAGGAATTACATCATTAATCCCTTGTCGATTATTCCCCCGCTTAAGTTACTCAAATCGCGAGAATAAAACTAATCGGGCGCCCCACCAGGGGTTATTTCAATCGGAACACGCATCCGGGTCTTATTTCCGGGCTTGCGGGAAATGAGATGCGAAATTATTGCCGGTCAGACAGCGGCTCCGCGGTCGAGACGGGCTAGGCTCACCAGCTCGGAAGAATTCGATATCAGGGAACTCCACTTATCGGTCCCCATCGCGTCCTTTATTTCCTGCTGGGCCTTCTTCCATAACGGATATGCTTCTTCGAGCTTTGTCTTCCCCGATTCGGTTATGATCACGATACGGGTCCTCCTGTCATCCCCAGGCTCGATTCTTATCAATCCGCTCTTTTCCATTGGGTTGAGATTCCGGGACAGTGTCGTCCTGTCCGCCACAATCTCTTCCGATAGCCTGGTAACCGTAATCGGCCCGTGCACAGAAGCGAGCGCCAGCAGAGTGAATTGAGTCGCCCGCAGGTTTATAGGTCTCATTGCGTTGTCGAATATCCGGGTAACTACCCTCGCCGCTTTCCTCAAATTGAAGCAGGTGCATTCCCCGCACTCCATAATCGAATCGGGCCCTGGCTTTTCACGCCCTTGGACTTTATATTTATATATTTTGTCCATAATACCTCCGCGGCTCAAATGAAGATTAAATGCCGATTTGACTCCATATATCTTATATGAGCACTTCGGTCATTTTTTCATTTCCCCGGCCGCCCGTCTATTTACTCCCCGGATAATAATATACTCGAAATAGGAGAAAACATGAGAATCCCGACAGGGACTGCCGTACGCTCAGGTCGGAAAACACCTGCCGAACGCTCTAAGTAATCCGACAGGCCCCTTAAGCCGGATCTTCCTAAGGAGGAGCGGCATAATAATACCGTGCTCCTTTCTTATAAACCCGAGCCAGGCGCCGCTGTCGGCGGTAATATGCAGGTCCGGAACGCCGCTGTGCTCCTTGTGGATTTCAACAGATCTATCCCTGATGACTACCGTTGCCTGGACCGGTTCCTTGCCTGTAAAGGTAAAATGATAGGCGGCGTCCACGCCCTCCGATTTATCCCTTTGAAATATGAGCTTGAGACCGTCGAGGAATCCTGTTATTGATTTTGGCCTTAATCCGTTCGATACCGCCTTAGGGGTCTTGTTCGGAAACCTTTTTGCCGCATGCGTTTCCGCATCCGAGTTCGGAACAACGTAAACCGTCTCTTCTTTCTTCTGTAGGGGCTTAACGACGTCATCGATGTACTGTTTCCGGTTCTCGAGGAAAGGCCCGATTACGTCTTCTCCCGCGGGACAGACAGCCATACAGTAAGCGGCCTTATAATTAGCCCCGTACGACAGGCTCTGCCACATCGAGGCAGACTCCGCATCGCTGAACTTCCCGAGATAATCTTTTGCGTCCCTGCTGTCCGCGATTCCTTCGACCCAGTTTGTAAAGCCGCCCATGAACTCGCGGTAATTATGCGTATAGCAGGCGGAAAAGTTAAAGTACCCGTCTGGCGCGATTGCGCCCACGGGGCAGGCCGCAACGCACAGCTTGCACTCAAGGCAGGGGTTGTAATCGATTGGACTGTCGTAGGTTTCGAGCTCTGTGTCAACTAGCACGGTCCCGAGCAGGATAAAGTTGCCGAATTTCGGGTGTATTACGTTACGATGGATGCCCATGTGTCCGATCCCGGCGGCGGCGGCCGCTGTCTTGTGAGACACAACCCAGATTTTTTCCGGAAAGTTGTCCATCTCCATCGGGAAACCCATGGACGGGTTCATAGCCCGGATGCCCCGTTCTTCGAGCACCGAAACTATCCTGCGTGCCACCTCATTTACTTTGTCGCCTATATGATGGAATTCCAGATTAGACACCGAACGTCCGGGACTCCGTATCGGCTCGCGGTTCATCCTGCATACGATGCTTATTAGGGCTTTTGTATGTGGGAAATAAGCGAGTATGTCATCTTTATCCCTCGAAAGCGCAGGGCGGTCGATGTCAACGAACCCTACGTCGTCGGCACCAGCTTTAAGACATTCATCGCGCAGCCGCGCCGTATCCAGCTTGCCCGACGGGCTTAAAATTTTCTCTGCAGGATTAATACCGGCCCGTCTCCTGTAATAATTTATAACGGTCGGGTGCTCTTCCATTCTCGACATAGCTTTTACCCCCGTGCCGAACGACTGCATTCGCTTAATAGATGCATATACGCATATAATCTCAAAATTTTTTTATCTCTCTTGTACTTGATTAACCAGTCGAGACACCAGGGAGATCATCGCGGACCACTCATCCCGACCCATCATTTCTTTTATTTCATCCTGTGTCTTCTTCCAGCAGGGAAAAGCCTCGGCAAGTTTCTTCCGCCCGTCATCCGTAATGGCGATAATCCGTGTACGGCGGTCGTCGCCGTCCTCCACCGTGACGAGGACGTTCTTCTCGAGAAGCTCAAGATTACGTGCGAGCGTCGTACGGTCAGTTACCATTGCCTCGGCAAGCTTCGATAAGGCAATAGGGCCCATTACACAGGTATGAACGAGCAAAGCGAATTGTGTACCCCTAAGACCCGTGAGCCTCATGCTGTCGTCGAAGAGCTGCGTTACCACCCGTGCAGCCTTACGCATGTTAAAGCACGTACACTCGCTGCATTCCGCTAAGCCCTTTGGATCCAGGCCCGCTAACGGATTATTTTCGTTCCCTTTATTGTGCTTAGTCATATTCTGGTCCCCGGCAACTAGATAGGAGTATATACACCCATTGTTCCTCTGTCAACTGATTTCAGTTAACGAAAAAAATTTTACTTAACTTAATAGGGGAATATACTATTCATATGTTCGGCGTGAACGGAGTGATTTTTAAAATACACGAGGTTATTCAGGTGACTATATTATGTCCGTGATTAGCGGCAAAAAGATAATACTGGGCGTAACCGGCGGTATCGCCGCATATAAATCCTGCGAGCTCATAAGGAGCCTCGTGAAGGAAGGGGCTTCCGTTCAGGTAATCATGACTCAAAACGCCATGGAGTTCGTAACCCCGCTCACCCTGCAGACACTCTCCGGGAACCGTGTGGCCACGAAGACATTCGACCTCGGATGGGAATCCGAGATAGGTCACATCAGCCTAGCAGACTCCGCCGACCTGGTCGTCGTGGCCCCCGCTACGGCGAGCTTCATAGGAAAAATCGCATCCGGCATCGCCGATACGCTCCTTACGAACGTTATACTGGCGACGCTCTCGCCGGTCATATTGTGTCCGGCGATGAACGTAAATATGTATAAAAACCAAATAGTTCAGGAAAACCTGGAGAGACTCGGGAACCGCGGGTTTATAATCGTCGAGCCTTCGGAGGGAAGCCTCGCTTGCGGCTGGGAGGGTAAGGGACGGCTCCCCGAAATCCCCGATATCGTGCACGAGATCGAAAAGACCCTGTCCCCCAAAGACTATCGCGGCGAAAGGGTGCTCGTCACCGCGGGCGCGACCAGGGAGTTTATAGATTCCGTAAGATTTATCTCGAACCCGTCGAGCGGTAAAATGGGTTATTCGCTCGCAAAAGAGGGTCTCATGCGGGGGGCAGAGGTGGTGCTCGTAACCGGAAAAACTAATCTCGCGCCCCCCTGCGGAGCTAAAGTCATCGACGTAGTGAGCGCCGGCGATATGTATGAATCGGTTATGGAATACCTCGATTGGTCAACGATCGTCATCAAAGCCGCCGCTGTCGGGGACTACACGCCTTCTGAGAAAATAAACGGTAAAATCAAGAAAGACGAAAACTCAAGGATCCTCAATCTCAAGCGCACAAAGGACATACTGAAAGCGGTCGGTGAGAAAAAGAACGGGAGGATGGTTGTAGGGTTCGCGGCCGAAACTGACGACCTTATAGAGCACGCCAAGGATAAACTAAAAAGAAAAAACGCCGACCTCTTTATAGCAAACGATGTATCGCTCCCCGGAGCCGGTTTCGAGACCGAGACGAATATAGTTCATTTTGTTTACAGAGACGGTAAAACGGAAGAACTTCCCAGGGCCGCAAAATCGGAGATAGCGAGGAAGATTTTCGACAAGATACTCGAGTTAAAAACCTCTAGTGCACGCTTATAGATTCAATAAGGAAATTTAATCTCTGAACGATCTCTTCTACGGTACTGTCCTTGGTAATGTAGCCAACTGCACCCATATCGAGACATTCCGTGATTTTTCTCATTTCGGAAAGCGCTGTGAGCATAACGACCGGTATACTCCTAAACTCGCTATCGTTCTTTAATATTTTAAGGAACTCTACGCCGTTATAGTGAGGCATCACTATGTCGAGCACTATAACATCCGGCCTGAAAGTTTTTAGCACCGAAAGGGCGCCATCACCGTCGGCAGCCGCTTCCACGGTATAGTTTTTCGCATTGAGTATTTTAGTATAGAGTTTCCTCAATGATTCTTCGTCTTCGATCAACAATACCTTGGGCATTTGTCAGGACCCCATGTCAAATAATTTGCTCCGGCCCGCGCCTCGTAGTGAACCGAAACCGCCGGATAAATTCAGCTTAAACCGTGCAACCTGTCGTCAAGCCGAATTATTTTCCATCTACCCAACAATTATAAAGCCAAAAAAATTCGTGTGTGATTATCTAATTCGGCAGTGTCAGGATTGGAACCGTCGCAAAGATAAAGCTGTCCGGAGGTCGCCGCTACAGATGTCATAGATTTGACAATGATCGCGTACGGTTACGGGTCAAACTCTCAACTGTACGATTGAATGATAAACGCTATTCGCCCAAAACAGCGTCTTTACACGCCTTGGCCACCCTGAATTTCACGACTTTTTTCGCCGGTATCTTGATCTCGGCGCCTGTGGCAGGATTCCTGCCGATTCTCGCCTTGCGTTTGGAAAGTACCAGCTTTCCTATTCCCGGGATCGTAAACTGCTTGCTTCTCTTTGCTTCCTTATGAGCAACGGCTGCCAGCTCATCTAATATCTCGTTTGCAGTTTTCTTGGTGATCCCTGCCATCTCGGCTATATGGTTTGACAACTGAGATTTTGTCATTGCGCTTTTCTCGGCCATCTCCCTCTCCTTTCAAACTTGTTTTAGTGTCATCAATACTACAGAAAAGCACAATAAAAATCAATATTTCCAAGAAAAATAAGAGGGATTCCAGCCGGAGCCGCAAAAGGCTCGAAGAGATGCTATCCGGTCCAAACTTTTAAAGCGCTGTATTTCCGAGCCTCGCGTGTTCCGTTCCGCTCAAACATCCCGATGGAAACCAGGCAATTTCTGTGCGCGGTCCGCTCATGGGACGGAGAATCCGCAGAAATGAACGGCGGGTGCGTGTGAACACCGATCGGCCCTGAGGACTCCCGGAGTGAGCCCGGTCGGGAATACGCGCCTCAGAGAGAACGTTTCCACCAGAAGACTATAAGAACAATCGCGACTACGATCGGAATGACGATCATCCAGACGACCTGTTCGACGAACGCCGCGCCGGCAACGCATGCCCCGAGTACTATACCCACGACCATAAACCGCCAGTCGAAATGTACGCCTGCGAGAAAGGTCGTGAGCGCCAGGACTAGCAGTGATATAAGAGCGAGCTGATTATAATCTATGCGCCCCGTCCGCTTGAACAAGAAATAAATAAGGACCAGGGCTGCCAGGAGCCCGATCCAGTGAAGTATCTGGACCCGGATGATCCTCGACATCCCTTCCCCCCTGCGCCTGGCCTTGGACCAGCCCATGTAAATACTGACCGCAGCGAAAACGGGGGCCATCGACGCCCAATACCAGAAGCTCCCGGCCGGCCTAAAATTAGTCACGCCTATGCCGATAGCCGATAGAGCCATAAGGGTAATGAGTATCGCTTCCTCGGTATGGATCTTTTTCGCGAAGCCCTTTTCATCGGATGAAGCAGCCGGATCCGGTATCGAGCTACACGGTTTATCATCGCTCATTTGTCAGCCCTCCTTACCCATTATATCACCCGACGCGCCCGTAAACAAAGCCGGGCCCGGGTAGGCCGGAACGGGTTTATGCGAACCGGGCCCGCTTCTTTGAGTAAGAGAGAACCGGCTGCACGACATTCTCCGGCGTCTTGGCAATTATCGGGATGAATCAGAACAGACGGGGGGTCAGGATAAAACAGGTTCGGTTTAGCGCTGCACAGATTATCGGAAGCGGCGGGGCTCTCACGGATTGGTCTCAACCCTCAAGGGGAAAGCACATTAAGAGCCGGATCAAAAAGCCGGATGGATAAAGTTGTAGTAGACACCGCCTACGGCGAGGAGCGCTGTTGCGAGGAGCAATGCAAAAGCAAGAACGGCAAATATCGCATCGTAAGAATCCCCCGCGCCCGGGTTTCCGGTATTACCATTTTGAGCCATGACATTAGCCTCCCGCTCGGTATACGGGATAAATATATTAAGCCCTCCGGAATTTATGTCAAGAAGAAGAGTAAGGTACTATATGAATGAATTATACCTTTACCAGATACCAAGCACATATGGGGATTAGATGAAAAGGATAATTTTGTATACGGGGAAAGGAGGCGTCGGGAAAACCACCGTCGCAGCGGCAACCGCGCTCCAATCGGCAAAGAGGGGGTACAAAACACTAGTCATATCGACTGACCCGGCGCACAGCCTTCGTGACTCTTTCGATATCGACATCGGGCCCGAGCCGAAGAAAATCGTAAAAAACCTGTACGCTCAGGAAATCGACGTGTTCTATTCCGTCGATAAATACTGGGGCAAGCTCACGGGGTATATACAGTCCCTTTTCAACTGGATGAAGGTGGACGACGTCCTGGCCGAAGAATTCAGCATCTTTCCGGGGATGGAAGAGGTCTCGTGCTTCCTCTGGGTCTACAGCCACTTCAAAGAGGGGGAGTACGATGTAATTATCGTGGACAGCGCCCCTACGGGAGAGACGCTCAGGCTCCTCTCCCTGCCTGATGTAGCGAGGTGGTGGATCGTCAAGGTCTTGCCGATAGAGAGGAAACTGCTCAAGGTGGTAAGGCCCGCGGTGAAGGTCGTATCAGACATGCCGCTGCCCGAAGAAGAGACCTATACCGCGATCGAGGACCTGTTTGAAAAGCTGAATTCGATCCACAAGACGTTCTCGAACCCGGATATTACGTCAATCAGGCTCGTGCTCAATCTCGAAAAGATGGTCATAAAGGAAACACAGAGGGCTTATACGTACCTGAACCTCTACGGCTACAACGTGGATTCCGTTATAGTCAACAGAGCGATGCCGAAAGAACTCGACCATCCCTATTTTAAGGAATGGAAAGAGTTCCAGGCGAATTACAGGAAAGAAGTCGCAGAGCTTTTCAGCGCAATCCCTATACACGAAGCGCCCTTATTCTCGAAGGAGATCCTGGGGGTTGACGCTCTCCTCGAATTCGGCGACATGCTTTTCTCGAAAAAAGACCCGGTCGATATATTTTACAAGGAAAAGCCTTACGAGGTCGTTAAAGAAAAAGGGGCTTACAGCCTTTTACTGAAACTGCCTTTCGTCAGCAAGCAGGAAGTCAAGCTCCATCAGGTGGGGGAAGAGCTCACCATACAGATCGAGAACCAGAGGAGGAATATTTTCCTGCCCAGCTTCCTCGCCAGGCTGAACGTGGAGAAGGCGAATCTCGAGGGAGGGATACTAAAAATAAGCTTCGAGAAAAGCATCGCCTCAAAAAAATAAGATTCGGCAGCCGGTTACATGGTATTCCCCGGAGCGCCCATATGATTTATAATTAACTCGTGGGGAGCTTCCGAAAATATAAGCGATCTAACGGTAAATTAACGTGAAATTCAACACCGCTTAATACATAGCAATTATTATATTAATCATGGGAATAGACCTGCACGATTTAACCATTGTTCTTCCAACCAGAAATGAATCTCGTAATATACGTAATTTTTCAAGATCCCTTCCTGAAAATGTCAGCCTGGTCGTAGTAGACGAGAGCGAAGACGCAACAGCGGACATTGTTTCCTCCGTACGTCCCGATTATACTAAATTGATAGGGCATCCCGGCACCGTCACGGAAGCCCGGCGGATAGGGGCAGATGCCGCAAGTACCCGGTGGCTGCTTTTTAATGACGCGGATATTGTATTTTCCGGGGATTACTTCAGAAACGTCGGGAAATTCGAAGAATACGACCTGATATACGGACCCAAGCTGTCCCTCGACCGCTATCGCGCCTACTACAAATGGTTCGCATACGGGCAGAGTCTCACACACGCGCTTGGCGTACCCGCCGCCTCGGGTTCAAACTGCATCATCAAGAGAGGCCTATGAGACGTCAGGGGGGTTCGACAGCGGGCTCATCTGTAACGAGGACTCCGAGCTCGCGTGGCGGATAAAACGTATGGGATATAAATCCTATTTTACTTTCGATTTAGTTGTATATGCGGGAGACAACAGGCGGCTCGAAAGGGGTATGATTAGAAAGACCCTCCACTCGATTACGAGATGCTCGGCTTTATACTTCAATCTGATACCCGACAGGTGTAAGGGCAGCGACTGGGGTTATTGGTCGCATATGAATACGAACCGGGAACTTCAAAATGGGAACTGAGAAAAAACTCTATCAGCAGACATCGGAACCGATTATCATACCGCTCGACTGGCGGGACAAGTCCGCACGCGTAATTTCGAACCTGTTCAGCCCCCCGCTGGCGGCCCTTGCCTGCATAGTCGTAACCGCGCTTGCGACCAAAAGCGAATCCTCCCTGTTCTGGATACTGATATTCATCGCTCTGCTTATAATTCCCCCTACTTTATTCGTCCTCACGCTCGTACACAGGGGAAAGGTAAGTGATTTCCACCTGAACATAAGAGAAGAACGCGCCCGGCCCCTGTTCGCAATATTTGCCTATGCGGCCTTCATCTTCCTGGTAATGTATTTCGGAGGGGCGCCGAGGCTAATGCTTATAGTGACGGCAGTGGCGCTGCTTCAGATACTCCTTGTCTTCATCATTACGCTTAAATGGAAAATAAGCGGTCACTGCACATCGGCGGCGGGACTCGCCTTCCTCGCAGTGGCGCTCTATGGAGAAAATGTTCTCCCGCTTACGCTTATCGTGCCCCTGATAGCCTGGTCCCGTATCAGGCTCGGAAGGCATACGATTTCACAGACCCTCGCCGGCAGCTTCCTCGGTGCGGCAACCGTGATAATCATTCTCTACCTTACAAAGGTTCTTTGAGCCCGATAGCAGCCTTCAAACGAAGTACCGGCACGGGACAAAATAAAATGAAAACAATGCTCGTCACTGATGCATGGCACCCCCGGGTAAACGGAGTTGTACATACATGGAGCTATATCACGAACACCTGATCAGGGGGGACCACGATGTGGCCGTCCTGAATCCTTATGTCGAAGGTACCGAGCACCTGCCTCTCAAGCTTCAGGGAAACATCCCGATACTGAAAAATGCTAATCAGACCGTCAGTAAATATTATGACGAGCACCTCCCCGACAGGGTGCATATCGCGACCGAGGGAAGCCTGGGCCTCGCCATGCGGCAGTTCTGCAGGAAGAACAGAATCAACTACAATACGTCCTATCACACGAGGCTCGCGGATTACGGCTGGGTTCTTTACGGAGTCCCCACGTTCCTCACCTGGTTATACGTGAGGTGGTTCCACGGGTGCAGCAGGAAAGTCCTCGAAACCACAAAAAGCATAGCCAGGCAGCTCGGCCTCAGTAACTGCATCGTGTGGGGGGGCGCGGTGTGGATACTCAGATCTTCAATCACGGAATCGGGAAAATGACCGCGGGCGAAAAAACCATAATTACCGTATCGAGGGTGAGCAAGGATAAAAATCTCGACGACTTCTGCAGGGTGCCCGGATACAGGAAGATCCTCGTCGGCGACGGACCTTACCTGAATACTCTCAAATCCAGATACCCCGACGTCGAATTCGCCGGATACGTTCCCCATAACCAGCTTAAGAACATATATACGCAGGCGCAGGTGTTCGTGTTCCCGAGCAAGTTCGATACGTTCGGGCTTGTAATTCTCGAGGCCATGGCCTGCGGCTTGCCCGTGGTGGCCTATGACGTCCCGAGCCCGAACGACATTATCCAGGACGGAATCACGGGATACCTGGGAGAGAGCCTCGAAGAGAACATCGAAAAGGCCTTCAGCAACCTGGACGGCCTGTCGCAGAACGCGATTGACTACGCCCGAACCCAGAGCTGGAAATCGATCGCCGACCAGTTCGTAAATCACCTCATGTGATTCCATTTCGCTTCTTTCCACGCACAAGCGTTCAAATCCACAATCAAAACAAGGGCATTTCGAATCACAGGTTTAACCGTGTCTTAACCGATTAATAAAACTCTCTTAATAAGTAATCGCTACAATACTATCATCTGCTATTTGATTGCCCGCCTCTCTCACCGGGCACTCTAAAAGATTAGGGCGGGTCCCGGCCCGCAGGGACTCGCCCCTTTTTTTCTCCGATAATATTTAGCTGCTCCGGAGCGTTCCGTCCCAGATTGAAACCCGACACCTTAACACAATCTTCACACCGTCTTAACAATGCACATATAGAATAACCCCATCAATTTCCGGGGAGGGGTGAAAATGGAAACGGATAATCTCGACAGAACTATGTTAGAAGGCAGATTCGAAAGACTTATATCGAAATCGAAAAATTATATGAGCTCCAGAAGCGAAGGCGAGCTGGAGTCTCTAAGAAACGACCTCATTCATCTTAAGCTCAAGCTCGAGACCGCGATAGAAAAAAGCAGGAAGAAACAAGAAGCGAATAATGTTACTGCTCTCAGGCTGATGCTCTCTATTATTCAGCAATTCACGTATTCAGTTCACCTGATGGAGAACCTCAAATCGAAAAAGCCTATGTGCACCGATTTCGACACCAAACAGATGCTCGACATACTGCTCCCCCATATCAAGACTCTGGTCGAGAATGAGAATTGGCGTGAAATGCTGGACACGAAGAAGATAGAAGAAGACTACGCATTCATCGAGTCGCTCGAGGATCAGCATAAGAGGGTCATGCTCACATACCTGATCCAGGACTGGCACAACATAGACGAGGTGATAAATCTGCTGAAGATAGGTGAGTTGTACAAGAACATAGCGGAGAAACTCGTCAACCTCTCCATCGCTTCAAATATCAGCGAGAAAAAACTGAAAACATCTTAGGACCGCCTGTCAAGGAATCCGCGCGGGGCTCCATAGTCATAAAAGTTACTTCTTTCAATCTGCCCCGCCCCTGCCGTTTTTATTAAAATCCGGCTCCGGAATATAATCATTCAATGCATCCGCTTTGGGGGAGCAGTCGAGTATTCTCTCCACGATTAAAGGGAGATTGTTCTTGTAGTTCGCGTTATATATGAAATTCGAGTTTAACCAGTCGCATAATTTATTTTCAAACCCCTGCCCCATATCCCTGACCACAGGTACGCCCAGCCTCTCGAGCGCTTCGGCGTTGCACTGCTGCTCGTACTGTCTCCTCATAGGAACGACCATGAGCTTTTTACCGAGGTAGAGGGTCTCGGCAGGCGTCTCGAACCCGGCATTACACAGTATGCCCTCGCACTCGGACAGGCTCCTCACGAACTCGTCGTTGTTGACGGGGTATACCGTAACGTTCGAGTCTTTATAGGGCTCACCCTTGTGATGCTTTGAGAATACCTCCCACTTAACGTCGATCTTCCTGAACAGCTCCGACAGGAAGCTGTAATCGTAAGACGGCAGATAGACCGTGTAATGACCCCTGTTCCTGACATCGGCGTCCCTTATCTCCCCCCTGATTATGGGCGTGAAAATAAAATCGTCGTATTCCTGAAAATGAAGACCGATGTGAGCAGGCGACGGCGAGTACCATTTGATTATGAGTTCCTGTATACGGTTCTTTTGTTTCGGCCTCGGGATATTCGGTGAAAGGAAAGACGCCTGGTGGGATAGCGAGACAGAGGGGGCGCCCCTCAATTTCGATGACCACGCCGTGATCGGCTCGAAATCGCTTACCACCAAGTCGTATTTGTCTACGGGTATCTGATATATATCCGAGAGTAATTTATACGGGCTGAAGTTTTTAATAGAGTTCCAGTAGTCTATTCCGCCCCGCTTGCCGAAAGTGAATCCCAAACCGGGCAGCTTGAATTTCACCTCGAAGCCGAGATCGACTTCGTGATGATAGCCGCTCACGAGCACGTCGACTTCCGCGCGCTTGAGGAGGTACTTGAGCAGCTCCCTGCACCGGGAGATGTGACCGTTACCCGTACCTTGTATTCCGAATAGTACTTTCATGCTTTATTCAGTGAAGAATACCCTTCTCCATACGGCACCGGAGTGAACCAGTCTCCATCGCAGTGGCTTGCACATCCGATGACTCCATTATCTTCCATGTATTCGGTTAGTTATGCGTCTTTTGCCTTATCCGGGGGGTGATTTAGCGTCCTCGGCATAACGAGACGCCTGCAGCATCCGGATTCCAATTATATTCCATAGTAAGAGTTATTCCAAGCATATGGCGGCGCGATATACGGGCCGAACCGCTCACGCCATCCTGTCCGCAGTTTACCCATAATCGGCGGAGTTTACGATAAGGGTATTGTATTTCTTAAGCATTAAGGGAATATTAAAAACATAGTAAATGAACTCTATCGTGCCGAAACGTCCTTCGATCCCTGTTGTACGTCAAATCTGGACTTTATATCCGCATGTTTGATATAATTGTTACGTTCCATAAACATAGAATTCATGGGTGCTTAATACGGATTAAACATTAAAGTGATATTAAACAGATAACACATAATGCGGAGATATGCATGCTGGCAAAAAAAGTTATGTCTTTAAAAGACACGGTCACCTCTTCGAACGTGCTCAGGAAAGCGTTCCGATGGAAATTAAGGCAGTTCAAGCCGAAGGTCCCGATCTATATCGAAAGCAACAGGTTCCTGATTAAAACTGTTGAAAACAGTTTTGAGCTGGAAAAGGCGCTCAATCTGAGATACGAGGTTTTTTACAGGGAATCTCTTAATAAAGAAAATTTTTCCGGGACTGACATCGACAAGTTCGACCGGGTCTGCGACCATTTAATCATTCTGGACAAGAAATATAACACTGTAGTCGGGACGTACAGGTTCATATCATCGACCTTCTCCGACAAGTTCTACTCCGAGACCGAATTTTCGATCGACCAGATAAAATCAGCCGAGGGGATAAAGCTCGAGCTAGGGAGGGCGTGCGTCCATAAGGATTACAGAAACGGGACCGGCATAGCGCTCCTCTGGAAGGGCTTATCGGAATACTTCAAGAAGATTAACGCCAAGTACCTGTTCGGGTGCTCGAGCATCGCCACCACGAACTTCGTCGAAATCAGCCTTATATACAAATATATCAAAGAGCTCTACCTCTCCCCGGAGGACTTCAGGGTCTATCCCAACGAAAAACACCGGATCAAGGAGCTCGATTACTATCTGAGCGCCTTCGACAAATTCGGCATCAAAACGGAATCGATCGAGGATTTCATCCCTCCCCTCCTGAAGAGCTACCTCAAGGCAGGCTCGGTTATTTGCGGCGAGCCGGCGCTCGACAAGAAGTTCAAGTGCGCCGACTTCTTCACCGTCCTCGATCTGGAGGTGCTCTCCAAATCTTTCGAGAAGAGGTATAAGCCGCCTAATGATTAGAAAGTATACGAAGCTCTTCTTTTTTTTTGCGTAGTCGTATCCTATTTCACGAGTACTACCGTACTTCGGGCTATAGCAAGAGAGAAAAAAAGGAAATTAAACTGGTCCACGAGAGCCTTGTCGTTTCATTCGGCCCTCATGAATAAGGCGTTGGGCATCAGGGTAAATCTGCAAAGCCGGGGAAACGGCATCGGCGGCGGTAAAAGCATGCTGATCCTGTCGAACCACCTTTCGTACGTGGATATATTTGTCATATCCTCATTCTTCCCGGTTTCCTTCATCGCGAGCGTCGACGAGGTTAAAAGCGACCTCCTCCTGGGGAAAGCGACCGAGCTGAGCGGCGGGTACTTCGTCGAGAGGAGGAACAGGTCGGGGCTGCGTACCGACATAGAATCGATCTCCGAGATTCTCGAATTGGGAATAAATGTCGCCCTCTTTCCCGAAGGAACGACCTCGAACGGGAGCCGGGTACTCCCCTTTAAAACACCGCTGTTAAGCATTGCTCAGAAAGCGGGGGTTGAAATCCTGCCCCTCTGCATTAAATACACGGGGATCGACGGGGAAGCCCTCACCGACAAGAATAAAGACCTGATTTATTATTACGGGGATATGAAATTTTTTGACCACCTTTTTAAACTCCTGTCCGTCGGATATGTCGAGGCTGAATTAAACGTGCTGGGGAAAATCGACCCGCAAGAGGCGCAATCAAGAAAAGAGATGGCGAGTGCGGTATACGATATGATCAGTTCGGCGTATATGAACGAAGTAATAGCCGAACCGGCGCAGAACGGCTAGCCGTCAGGGTTTAAGGAACAGGCGGGGGTTTATAAGCCGGATTAAATATAAAGCCTGTCCGAAATCAATTAACCCCATCAGGTCCTGCACAGAAGCGATACGGATTCAATGTGATAGGTCTCCGGAAACATATCAAAGGGCTTCACCGTCTTGAGCTGATAACCCGAATCTCCCAGCATCCTTATGTCTCGTGCCAAAGTAGCAGGGTCGCAGGACACATAAATGACCTTCGCCGGAGACAGCCGGGCTATACCCGCGACAGCTCCTTTCGCGCCTTCTCTCGGCGGGTCGAGCACCACGATATCCGGGTGCCGGGCGTCCGGGTCTTCATCCCGCAGGTACTCCTCACAGGGAGCGACATGAAAAGTGATATTATTAAGGCCGTTCAGTGCGGCGCTCTTTTTCGCGAGCGCTGCCGATTTTTTATTCACCTCTACTGATATCACCCGTTTTGACGACATCGCGAGGGGTATGGAAAAATTCCCGGCGCCCGAATAGAGGTCGAGAACCGTTTCCGTACCTTTCAACCCCGCCAATACCAAAACGGTCCCGATGAGGGCCTCGTTGACAGGGATATTGGACTGCGTAAATACGGACGGCGCAGTTACAAACCTGAGCCCGGAAAGAGACAGCTCGAACTCGGCCTCATCCCCGCCCGGTAGAGATACGTTCTCAGTCTCCTCATGCCTTCTCAGGTGTCTCGCGAGCGCTCCGAGAGAAGCAGGCGCGCTCTTAAACCTGGGCAGGAGGGTTATATAAGCCTTTTCCCCGTCGGAAGACAGATATATTTTTTCAAGCGGATAACCGGGGTCTCCGATAGATGAAAGAACGTTGGATAATCTGGAGACCGCTTTATTTATCACCCCGTCGGCAACCGGACAAGAATCGATTTTTACATTTGTCCTGCTCATCTCCCTGTAATAGCCCACATGCCAGCCCCCCGAAAGATACCATGCCGAGAGCAGAACGCGCCTCCTGTATCCGTATTCCGACGGGGATGGGAATATGGGCTCCGTCTGGACGTCGCCTAAGCCTCCGATCCTTTGAAGGGTCTCTCTGAGTATGCCTTCCTTCTCTCTTAGCTGTGCCGGATAGCTGAGGTTTTGCAGCTGGCACCCGCCGCATATGTGAAACACCCGGCACGGAGGTTCCACCCTCTCCCGGGAAGGCTCCACTATACTCTCGATTACCGCTTCGGCGAATTTGCCCTTATCGTTAGTGACCTTAATATCGACAATATCATTTGGCAGTCCGCCCTTTACGAAATAGACCTTCCCGTCCTTCCTGGCTATACCGCTCCCGCCGTATGCAAGTCTCTCTATTTCTACACGCAAATCGATCCCCCTCGTATTATTTTATGAACATGGCGTCCCCGTAGCTGAGAAACCTGTAATCCCTGTTTAGAGCCTCGTTATAGGCCCTGAAAATAAATTCCCTGCCTGCGAACGCGGACACGAGCATGAGGAGTGTCGACCGCGGAAGATGAAAGTTAGTGATAAGTGCGTCCGCAGCCCTGAATCCGTAACCGGGCAGTATAAAGAGGCCCGTCTCTCCCTTGCACGGCACGACCTCACCGGCTTCGTTTACCGAGGACTCGAGGGTCCTCATCACCGTCGTTCCGACCGCTATGACCCTCCCGCCCCCGGACTTTGCGGTGTTAACTGCATCTGCCGTCGCGCGCGGGATCTCACGGAACTCCGGGTGCATATCGTGCTCACGGACGAGCTCCGTCTTCACGGGCTTGAACGTGCCTATACCGACGTGGAGCGTGACATGGGCTATCCGCACCCCCCCGTGTTCGATCTCTTTCAGGAGTCCGGGTGTGAAGTGGAGTCCCGCCGTGGGGGCGGCTATGGCTCCGGGTCTTTCCGCATAGACCGTCTGATAAGAAACCCTGTCTTCCGCGTCGGGCTCCCGTTTGATGTAGGGGGGGAGCGGCATACTCCCCGAATCGTCTATGTACGAATCGGCGTCTTCGCTGAATTCCACGAGCCACCCGCCAGCCTCCCCGCTGAAGAGCCTTCCGGAAGGACCGTCCCCGAACTCGATCACGAGCCCCTCTTTCGGATTCCTTACGAGGCAGCTCCATGTCCGGCTGTCCCGCTTTTCCACAAGGAGTATTTCGGCCCTTTCCCCGGATTTTTTCCTCCCGAAGAGCCTCGCCGGTATCACCCTCGTGTTATTCAGGACGAGCAGGTCCCCCGGCTCGAGCAGACCTGGGAGCTCGAAGAATTTCCTGTGGGTTATTTCCCCTTTTTCCCTGTCGAGGACCATCAGCTTCGAATTTTGCCTTTCAGCCGCCGGACGGTATGCGATCCGCTCCTCCGGGAGATGATAATTGAAGTCTGATGTCTTCATCGATATAGGGCTTACTCCCCCTTCGTTTCGAGGAGTTTCCGGACAGAAAGCCTGAGCGCATTCAGCTTTATAAACCCGGTCGCGTCCGCCTGGTTATATATGCTGTCCTTCTCGAACGTGGCCAGGTCCTCTTTATACAGCGAATAGGGCGAGCGCCGGCCGGCCAGAATAATATTGCCCTTGTATATCTTGAGTCTTACCGTACCCGTCACGTTCTTCTGAGACTCCTCGACCGAGGCCATGAGCATGTCCATTTCGGGCGAATACCAGAATCCGTAGTATATGAGCTCCGCGATCCTGGGGATGAGCGCGTCCCTCAGATGCATGACTTCCCTGTCCATAGTCAACGATTCGAGCGCCCTGTGAGCTGTGTGGAGTATCGTGCCGCCGGGGGTTTCGTAGACCCCGCGGGACTTCATGCCGACGAACCTGTTCTCGACCAGATCGACCCTTCCCACGCCGTTTGACCCGCCTATCTTGTTGAGCACCGTGAGGAGATCGACTGGGCCGAGCTCCTTTCCGTCGACCTTGACCGGGACCCCCTTTTCAAAATCTATGTCCAGATAAACCGGCTCGTCAGGGGCCCTCTCGGGCGATACCGTCAACTCGAACATATTTTCAGGCGGCTCCGACCAGGGGTCTTCGAGTATCCCGCCCTCGTAGCTCGTGTGAAAGAGGTTCCTGTCGCAGCTGTATGGCTTTTGCTGAGTGACAGGGACGGGGATTCCGTGTTTCTCCGCGTATTCTATGAGCGAGCTTCTGGAGTTCAAATCCCACTCCCTCCACGGCGCTATAACCTTGATCGACGGGTCGAGGGCGTAAAACGTGAGCTCGAAACGCACCTGGTCGTTCCCCTTTCCCGTCGCGCCGTGTGAGACGGCAAATGCCTTTTCCTTCTTCGCAATCTCTATCTGCTTTTTTGCAATCAACGGCCTGGCAAGAGAGGTTCCGAGGAGATACGACCCCTCATAAACCGCAGCAGACTTGATCGCCTTAAACACGAAATCTCTTACGAATTCGTCCTTCAAATCCTCTATATACACCTTGCTTGCGCCGGTCCTGAGCGCTTTCTCCCTGGCCTCTTCCAGGTCCTCCCCCTGTCCGAGGTCGGCGACGAAGGCGATTATCTCGGCGTCGTATTTCTCGGCCAGCCATTTCAGGATGACCGAAGTATCGAGCCCGCCCGAATAGGCCAGGACTATCTTTTCAGCTTTACTCATAATATGTTATTCCTCCGTTAAACCGAAATTGCTGGGATATTATGAATCAGGATAAGATGCCGATGTAGCACACTCAGGAATATTTTCCTCCTGATTAACCCCGTCCCGAATTGCAATAACCGATCATGGGTCGATAGCTACGCCCCGGGCTCCGACGGAGGCCTTAAATCGTGGAGGTAGAACTTGGCGCTATGGCTCTCGTAAAATTTTTCGAGCGTAAAACCGATATACTCAATTTTTTCCTGGTCATCGCCCATGTATGAGGCGCGTTTGACTTCATCCGAAATCTTGCACTGTACCGGGACGTCTTTAGTGGGCTCTTCGTGAGAGATGAACCTGAGCGTTATGTCGCTGTCCTCCAATTTCAAATTCCCGGGTGTAACGAAGCCTACGGTCATTTTCGCGCTGATAAACTCCACTATGAGGAGCCGCACGACACTCGCGCCGATCCCCTCGGTGCCGCCTTCGACCTCGAATTTATAGCCGTAATAATCCAGGCTCTCATTCGTTTCGTTGAGAGAATGCAGATACCAGTAGTCTTCCGAATCGACCCAGCACATAATCTGAAGCATGCTCGCCTCCAAATTTCGATTTATAATTTGATTATTTCCAGTGAGAATCCCCGATTATTATACCCAGTAAAAAATATATCACTTATCAGCGGTACTTTAAACTAGCCCAATAACGCTTAGCTGGCTCCCGACCCCCTTCCCTTCCCGCCTGTAGGAAAAGAAATCCGGATTGCATTTCGTGCACACGCCGAGAACTTCGATATTTGCCACACCCGCCTTCACAAGGGCGCCCCTGTTTATACCCGGAAGGTCGAGCATATATTTGCAACCATTCGTCTCTATTAGATATTCACTCGAATCATCGAACCCGTCCCTGAATAGGGACGCGACGTCCTCGCCGACCTCGTAGCAGCACTTCCCGACCGAAGGGCCAATGGCGGCATTGAGGTCTCCGGGTTTGAGGCCGTATTCCTCATAAATTTTCAGAAGCACGGAGTCTAATATCCGCAATACAGTCCCCCGCCATCCCGCGTGTACAGCCCCGGCCACAGTCCCCTCGTGGTCGGTCAGGAGAACAGGCACGCAATCTGCAGTCGAAATGCCGACGCCGATACCCCTTAAGGAGGTTACGATCGCGTCCCCGTCCGAAACCTTTCCCGCCGCGGTCCCGGTCCCGTCCCTGAGCATGAAGACCCCGTTTCCGTGTACCTGATTGAGCCTCGCTATGCCCGAGAACCCGAAGAACTCGGCAAGGTTTCCGTCGGCGTTCCTGTCGGCGAAGCCGTGCGCCACCCCGGGGAGTCGAGAAAGTATCGTTGATCTGATCCATCCCATGATTCAGAGACTATTTTCCCCGGATTCGGCTAAAATGTTAAGTGCTTCGCTCATATCTAGGGGGAGGGGAGCAGTAAACTCGACAAATTCCTGGGTGTGAGGATGGAAAAAGCCTATATTCGAGGCGTGGAGGGCCTGTCTGCCGATTTTCTTCGCCGCACTGGCGACCGCGGCTGATTTATGCTTTTTGTATCCGTATACGGCGTCCGCCAGTATCGGGTAGCCGTTCTCGGAAAAGTGGACCCTTATCTGGTGCGTCCTGCCCGTTCTGGGCTCGGCTTCGACAAAAGAGGCGTCTTCAAACCTTTTCAACACCTTCCAGTTCGTAAGTGATTCCCTTCCGGACCTGGCCTTTGAAGACATCTTCTTCCTGTCGACGGGGTGTCTGCCTATCATCGAGGAAAATACACCCGACTCCTTCCTGATATTACCCTCGACTATGGCCAGGTACTTCTTCCGGACGGCCCTCGTCTTGAACTGATTTACGAGGGAGTTATGGGCAACGTCGTTTTTTGCGACCACCATTACCCCCGATGTATCCTTGTCGAGACGGTGCACTATGCCGGGCCTGATCTTCCCGCCGATCCCCGAAAGGTCCTTGCACCTGAAGAGGAGCGCGTTCACGAGCGTCCCGCTCCCTACACCTGCGCCGGGATGCACTGTCATGCCCGGGGGCTTGTCCACTATGGCGATGTAATCGTCCTCATAGAGAATATCAAGGGGTATGTCCTCGGGCATGACGTCGAGCGGCGTAGGCGCAGGCAGTGTGACCCGCACCAATTCCCCCCCTTCCAGTTTCCTCGAAGGCTTTACAGCCTCTCCCCCGACCAATATAAGCTTCTCCTCTATCAGTCTCTTAATCTGGGACCTTGTGTGTCCCTCCAGAAAATGCGAGAGGGCGATGTCCGCCCTTTTGCCGGACAACTCGGCGGGAACGATAAAGGTTTCCGTTTTATCCTCTTTATTCATGCGGGACGCCGGCGATGATATACGGGGAAGGGGTTATTTCTTCTCCCTCCTCTCCTCCATTATCTGCTTTACTGCGGTTGAAATTACGCCCGGGAGGTTCTTGTTCCATCTGAGACTTCTGAGGTCGAACTCCCTCAGCTGTCTAAGTAAATTTATAGACATGTGTGTGGGAGTCTTCGGGTTATTGACGAGTGCCAGCTTGACCTGATAGAGCCTCGCCCATTTCCTGCTCTCGGCTACCTCCCGGAGTATATCCTCGTTTACGATCTTGGATTGGGAGATGAGCACGATTTCGCTGTCGGTAAGTCTCGGGTTTTTGAGCACGGCTTTGGATACTATCCTGTTCGGGTCTTTTATCAGTATGGTCCGGGCTTCCCTGTTGCCCAGTATGGCGAGCTTAATCTTCTGGCCCACATTCAGCATGCTTATCTTGACCATGACAGTCGGCTTATGGGTATCGGGCGCATGCTCTTCCTCGTCATCCGAGTCTTCGATGAGCTCCGCGTCGAGGTCTATAGCGTCGAGGAAGGACTCATTCACTTCATCGAGCAGCGCGGCATAGTCTTCCCGCGGCGTGATATCAGTCCCGGGAAGGGGCTCTGCTTCTTCTTCCGGGAAAACAGGCAATCCCGACGTTTTGCCGAGATAGAGCTTTAAAAACTCGAGCACGCCGTCGAGGGTCGACCTCGTGACGGCGGGGTTCTTGCTGAGGGCCTCTATGATACTGTCCGCTCGCGCGACCCGCTCGTGGTTATTGGCTATTAGCTCAATCAGGGCCTGAGAATGGGTTTTTTCCGCCAGATAAGCGACTGTAGAGTCCGAGGCGGAGTTGTTCAGCAGAATCTGCTGGAGGCGGCTTTCGTCGTCCAGCATGCGCGCGAAATAGTCGAGGAGCCCGGGACGGGTGTCGGCATCCGAAAGCACCGTCGAAAAAACATCGGCCGGCATCCCCCTTAGGGTTTTGCGGGCTTCCTCCGCTACGTCCCGGTCATCGTCCATGGTGAGGAAATAGAGGATAAGGGTGAGGTCTTTAGGCGTGGCGGGCACGAGCCCCCGGGCCGCCATTAAGCGGACCTCTTTAGGACGGGTTTTGCCCGTGAATTGTCTCAGGGAATCAGGTAAGTTTTCAGTCATGGGCGTTTATGCCGACGGCGGTTAAAAAGCTACACCACGGTTAAATATACCGTAAATTTAACTGCCGGGCCTATTGCCGCCGGCCGGGGCGTCGAATAATGACCCGAGGCGAAGAGGCTTGACGTTTTTCCGTATGCGGCAACATTTCTTAGTGACACCGGATGTCCGCAATTCGGAGGAGGTATCACGATGGCAGGGGATGAAAAGACAGTCAGACAGTATGAAGGCAGATGGGCGGCCAAACCCGAACAGGTAAAGGAAGGGGTCCTGTTCAGCTACTACTCGCCAGGCGGGGGAGAGATTTTTTTATCGGGGGATTTTAACGGGTGGAAGCACGGTACGCTGAGACTCGTGAAAGGCCGTGACAACGTCTGGCGCACAATACTCAAGCTCGCGCCCAACAGGTCCTACGATTATAAATACGTGGTCGACGGGAACTGGATCACCGACCCGAATAACCCGGACCTGAATCCGGACATCGCAGGCGGCGCCAATTCGATAATTTATATAGGTGAAAAAGGGAGCCTGCTCGCGAAGGACGACCCTGAGAGGCATAAATTTACTCTCGAAGGAAGGGGCATCCAGCACGGCGTATTCTCGTCCGAGAGGTATAAAAGGGACTTCGATCTCTTTTACGTGCTGCCGCCCGGTTATACCGGCGAGCCGCTTCCCGCAGTGATATGCCTTAATAATTACATCAAGTCTCAGGAGATAGACCGATACTGCCGGAAATACGGGTACATCGGAATACTTCCTTCGCCCGATATCGGCGGGGATTATATAAGAAAGGGCAAGCTGAATATTTTCTCGGAGCTTATTAACGAAGTAAAGGAACGGTTCAGGATCGACGAGGACAGGCTCTATGTCACCGGCATGTCGAACGGAGGGCTCGAGGCCCTTCTCGTTTCCCTCTATTTCCCCGACCTCATAGCCGCGTCCGCAGTCGTGTTCGGACCTTACAGGCTGAGGTATTATAAAGACAAAATCAGCCATATGAATACGGATGAGGTCAAGAGGTTTTTGGCGAACCTCGAATTCCCCCAGAAGATGTTGCCCAACCTTATCAATACCCCAGTATACGTTTCCCACGGCGGAGGGGACGAAGCCGTTCCCGCTGACGACGCTATAGTGCTCCACGAAATCTTGGAGAAGCTAGGAACCCCCGTAAAATTCAATTTTTATCCCAAAGAGGGGCACACATGGCTCATGGTCGACGAAGACCTGCCGAACGTATTCGACTGGTTCGGCAAATTCAAGCGAAATAACTACCCCGAGAGGATCTACTACACGGCCCCTTTCGGATTATTTAAAAATAAGACATTCTGGGCGGAGTTCATGCCCTACGAAGTGACACAGCCGATCAGAATGCGTGTGGGGGTTACGGCGGATAACGGCATCCGTATCGACTCGGATAACATTAAAAAGATCACCCTGAGCCCCTCCCGGGAGCTTCTGCGAATATCCGAGAATACGAAAACAGATACGCTCAATAAAAAGGCCAAAATAGATTTGAATACGGATACGAACGAGGCCGTAATAACCTTTTAGGAGTATGTCCCGGATAACTATGAACAATGCAGAATCGGTGGAGCAGGAGCTTCTTTCGATACCTTTCGGGCAGAGCAAGATAGACGCCCTCTTCTACAGAAGCCTCTCGAGGCCGGGCGGACAGGTGAAAGAGCCGGTCATCATACACATTCACGGGTTCCTCGGGAATTTCCTCGACGGAAGCCAGCGCTACCTGCCCCCGATCCTGGCCGAGGCCGGATATTCTTCCCTATCGATAAATACCAGAATGGCCACTTTCGGCCTCTTTTTCGGATACGGGATCATCGACGACACAATCCCTCAGATAGATACCGCGATCGTTTATCTGAAAAACATGGGATACACGAGAATAATACTGTCCGGGTACAGCCTCGGGAGCAGCATCGTGCTCAGATACGCATCGCTCCGTAACGACCCGTCTCAATACCCGAGCCTGAAAGGCATAATCGCCCTTTCCACCCCCTACTCGACCGCCGACACGATTCGGAACAGATGGAACAGGTGGGGGAGCAATCCTTCATATGACGAGATATACAGGAGGGTGAAAGAGACGCTCAAACCGGACCCGTTCACCTCGATCGAAGACCGCACGGTAATTATTTACAAAGCAAGAGGAGATACGCTCAACCCCGAGCATACGGAGCTATACACGTACAAGACCTGGTGGTATCTGGCAGGGCCGGAAGCGGAATCCTCGAAATGCTACCGTCAGATCGCAAGGATCAGAATCCCGATACTGCTCATTCAGGGCAGGCAGGACCCGGAGCTCGGACCCGAGGAAGCAAATGACCTCGCAAGGATCGCGAGAAACGCGGGCAATCAGGACGTGTCGGCGTTTTACCTGAATGCGGACCACGACTTCGACGGGAAAGAGGAAGAGCTGGGAAACGCAATCACGAAATGGCTCGGCAGAAGATTCGGATACAAACAGCTTGCCCCAAAATGATCCAGAGACAGCGAAAACTCATAAACATAAATTCAAAGGACGGTTTTCTCATACACTCTCTTCTGGTTACGGGTGAGTACGAGAAGAAGGAAGACCTTTTGGAGACCCCCATAGTGATCATGGTGCACGGGGTGCTGGGTCATTTCCTGGCGCGAGGAACCCCGAGGCAGCTGCCCCTCCTCCTTACCGAGCGGGGGATAAACTCCTTCTCCATAAACACGAGGATGGCTCATCTGGGACAGATATTCGGCCGGGCGATATTCGACACGGCCGAGTACGACATAGAAGCGGCTGTGGAGTTTCTTAAAAAAGAAGGGTTTGCCAGAATATTCGTACTCGGCTTCAGCCTCGGGGCGAACCTGACTGCCTTCTATGCCGCGAACACGCCGGAGCCCGAGGTCAAGGGGCTCATACTCGAAGGCTGCGCATATTCTCTCCCGGATTCGCAGAAAAGGAGATGGGAAAAATGGAACAGCGTCCCGGCCTACGACGAGGTATATGAAAAAGCCAGGGAGCTGCTGGGACCCTATCCGGCCGCAAGCCCGCGGGACGAGATTTTCCTGGTAAACAGGGCCTGGGGCGATACCCTCAGCCCGTTTCACAACGAAATTTATACGTACAAGACCTGGTGGTTTATGAGAAGCCCCGAGGCGCGCCATGCGAAGACGTACACAGTCATTCCGAAGGTAAAGATCCCGTTGCTTTTTCTTCAGGGCGTGAACGACGACATACTCGAAGAATGGGAGTCGAGGGAGCTCGCACGGCTCGCGTCGGGGGCGGGCAACGGGTCGGTCGACGTTAGATACATCAAGGGCGCGAAACACGACTGCATGGAAAACCCCGACGCCGCATCAGACTCCATTGCGGGGTGGATCGAGGCCGTATCGGGGAATGGGGCATAGAACAAGACCTCATAGCACGGACCCAGGATCAGGCCGCCCGTATCCCCTCCCGGTAATTCCTGTAGACCCCGCCTAAAAAAATCGCCTGCATGAACAGCCGAATTATCGCCGATCAACTTCATCCGGGATAATTCCATGATTCGGCCCGTCCAATGACGAAAATTGTAATAATCTTGAAATAGTTTCGATACATTAGCAAAAAATAGTTATAAATAGAAGCCGGTTATACGGCAAGTGCGTTCTGGCATGGATTTTGCTCTCAATAGTTTCATACACTTTACAAATTAGCTCCAGGGCCCTCACGGACAATCGCCGCAATCGAAACGATTAACAATGCGTGAGAAGCGGCCTCCCGGGTTTTGGGAGATACGGATGATCAAAAGACAAGTCATAAATTTAGCTGATTCGGATTCCGGCAGCGCAAAAATTGTAGCGCTCAAGTGGAGCGATATTCTCGAAAGCGCATTCGAATACTACAAAGCCGACTATATACCCGCGTGGGCGCTGAATCAGACCCATCTCAACAACACCGGAGACAAGCTTTTCATATCGAAGAAGAGCAGGGAGTGGGTGAGCTGGGAAAAGATAGACCCGTCGTTAAGACCGGATATAGCCACGCTCTTCGATCTTCTGCCGGACCTCCCGGAAGACGACCGGTACCGGGGGCTTATTAAAGAACTTGCGGACGAAGGGATAAGGGACCCGGAGGACCACTTCTGGGAAAACATGTTCTCGTACAAGTCGGCGAAGGATCTGTTTATAAGAGGCAGGAGATACAGGATCGACTGGGAAGCGTAGATATACCGATCACACCTTGCAGCGAAATACATACCGGGAATGTGCCGATAAAGATAACACTTAATCCGTGACAACCCTCACGGAGACCCGCTTCGTACCGAGAAGCTCTTTCGCGCTCCCTTGATTCACCGAGATCTCAAGAAGCCCGGCGCTCCCGATTATCGCGAGCAGCTCGCCCTTCCCCGCCTCCCCGTATGATCCCGAGATGCGGTCTATCCTGTTCCGGCCGGCATATACAGTCGAGTCGGGCCTGACTATTTCAGCCGGTATGTTCGTAATCAGGTTACCGAAGGAATCTTCGTACAAAACCACACCCGATATCTCATTCCCGTTTACAGACGGCTCCGGAATGTCGAGAGAAACCGGCCGGGGCGCATCGGTACCGAGGTCATATATGCCCGCGCCCGATGAGAGATGCGCTGCCGCGGGGGCGAAAATGTCCCTGCCGTGAAAAGTCCCGCTCACGCTCCCGAGCATGTATGCGGTATTCGTGATCTCGACGACGCGCGGATTATCAGCCGAATCGATCACCGGCGAAAATACACCGTTATCGGGACCGATAAAAAAATACCCGCCCGCTTCTGCGGCAATAGGCCGTCTCGGCCCGCCGACGCCGGGATCGACGACGACTACATGGACCGTACCCCGCGGAAAGTAGGTGTAATAACTTATGAGCTTGAAGGCGGCTTCGAATATATTGAACTTCTCAATTTCGTGCGTGATGTCGACGATCCGCGCGTTCGGGTTAATCCCCAGGATAACCCCCTTCATGGCACCCGCGTAATGGTCTTTTGACCCGAAGTCGGTCATTAACGTGATTAAGTTTTTCAAGGCCCTCTGCCCTTGTTGAAAATAGCGCTGACTTGGACGATAATTAAAATAACTCAATAATGCGGAATTGAAAATGAAACTCACCATACTGGGGTCGGGCACCTGCGTGCCTTACACCGAACGCGGGTCATCCGGATACGCGCTTGAAATGCCCGGAGCCAGGCTGCTCCTCGACTGCGGGAGCGGAACCGCATGGAAGCTCGCCCGCGCGGGGATAAGCTATCTGGACATCGACCACATATTTCTCTCGCACCTCCACCCTGACCACACCGGGGACCTAGTGCCGTTTCTGTTCGCAACCAGGTACGCATTCGGGTCCCCGTACGGCTCAAAGCGCGAAAAGCCGCTTGCATTATGGGGAGGCCCGGGGTTTACGGAATTCTTCGATGCGCTTAAACACGCCTACATGGACTGGATATTGCCTGAAGGGCTCACCGTAGGAGAGCTCGGGGAGGGCACTAGAGATTTCGGCGGATTCAATCTGACGGCGGCAAGCGTACCGCATATAGAGGGCAGCCTCGCATACAGAATAGAGTCGGAAGGAAAGTCCCTCGTTTACTCCGGCGATACGGACTACTCGGAGGCTCTCATAGAGCTCGCCCGCGGCTCGGACGCACTTATAATAGAGTGCGCGCTTCCGGACGAGGGATCCAAAAGGAGCGGGCACCTTACCCCGGGCGAAGTCATAGAAATAGCGAACAGGTCGGGGGCGAAGAGAATCATAGTTACTCACCTCTACCCCGTATGCGATGAAATGAACGTCGTCGACAGGATAAGGAAAAGCGTCCGCGCGGAAGTGACCGAGGCCCGCGACCTTCTGGAGATCGAGATTTGAAGCCCCAACCTGCAACACTCCACTTACTCGGTTGACATTGAAAGTCGATACTGCTTTAATGTGATCAGGAGGTAACCACAATGGAACTTATGGAAGCGATTGGGACGAGAAGGAGTATCAGATTTTTCAAGCCGTGGAAGGAAGTCGAGGATTGGAAGATACAGCGGATACTACAGGCGGCGAGGTACGCGTCCTGCCAGGGGAACTGCGGCTCGACCGAGGCGATAGTCATAGACAAGAAGACATACCCCGTAGAGAAGTTCGAGCAGCTCATAGAATGCGCTTCGACATTTAACGAGATACAGCTCAGGACAGCCCCGATCGTGATTTCGTGGCTCGTCAATATGGACGCATGGTATAAAGAGCTCGTGGAATCCTTCGCGGTGCTCTTCCCCGCGAGAGCAATAACCGCGGCTCACGGCTGGACCTATAAAATACTTACCGAAACGACCTATCCCCGCCTCATGAGCTTCCCTCGTGACAGGGCCGAGGACCTGCTCAGGATAGAGGCGGGACAGGCGATCGCAAATGCCCTTTTGGCCGCGACAGAGCTCGGTCTCGGATGCTGTCTTCTCGCGACGGGAAGAAAACCAGCCGAGTTTCCAAAGGTGCTCGGGGTCCCCGAGAATATAGTCCCCCTCTGGCTCATGGCCGTAGGTTACTCAGCCGAGACCCCCGGACAGAGGCCGAGGAAGCGGTTCGATAAACTTTATCACTACAACACTTACGGCACGCCGCTCAAGGAAGACCCGGCCGTGAAGGAAATGCTGAGAGAGAGCAAGATGATCCAGCCCATGGACCCGCTGCCGGGAAGGGAAGAGGAGCTCAAGCACGTCTGCAGAATGTTCGGGCTCAGGGAAGACATGCCCGACATGCCCAAAGAAAAAATCAGGGCCCTATACGAGAAGGACTCCATATATTACGGGGAGGTCCCGCCGGGGCTCGAGGAAAAAGGGGTCTAGCGACGGGAGGGCGGAATAGCCCGTCGATAATCCTTCATTTCCCGGCGTTCGGGAAACTGGCTAGGAGCTGCATGGCCGACTCCCTTACCTCTTCCACGCTTATCTCAGTCAGGCACCTCACGCCGTAGGGGCACTTCGGCGTATATCCGAATCTGGTACAGGGGCTGCAGGGCTCGTTCTTGTTGATCGCGACGTGATCATCCCCCAGGGGGGCCCACTTATTTTGTATGCCCGCCCCGAATAGCGACAGTGTACGCGTTCCTACCCCGCAGGCTATGTGCATAAGCCCGGTATCGCCCGATATAAAGAGGTCCAACTCCGAAATAACCGCAGCGGTTTCATTCAGTTTCGTTTTCCCGACAAAATCGAGAATGGAGCCTGCCTCACTGGCCTCTGCAAACTCCCTTATATCACCTTTTTCCGATTCGCCGCCCACGATAACCGACCCGATATTCCCCCTCGACAGTTTTTCCGCAAGCTCGGCGAAATTTTTTGCGCCCCATCTCCTTTCAGGGACTGTAGCACCGGTAAATATCCCGACAACGGCCCTTTTACCCTTCCTGAATTCAGATATTGCCGAGCTCAGGGTGTCATGCGTACCCGGGATCGGAAGGAAGGGTCTCGCCTTATCAAACTCGTATTCCTCACCGGTCAGGGCCGAGACGAGATTCAGGAAGCTCTGAGCCTCGTAGTCATCCTGGCTGTAGGGGACTTTACGGCTGTAATGCCCGGCCCTTCCGTTCGTAGCGAATCCGATGCGCTCGGGGGCGCGCGTTAAATAAGAAAGAGCCGCCGTCATACGGTGCCACTGCTCCGTGTCGATGACGATGTCGTACCCTCCCGTTATCACCCTGTAGAGGGCCTCGTGAGGGAGCCTGTCATAAAGAAGGAGGCCGTCTATATACGGGCATCCGGCGAATATCCCCGAGTTCCTCTTCTCCGCAAGCACGTCGATCGTATGGTCTTTATAACGGTTCCTGAGCTCGGAAAGGGCCGGAAAAAGAAGCACGGCGTCCCCTATGCCGCCCGGCCTTATAACGAGAATTCTCGAGCTCTTCCAGCTTTCTTTTTTCCGGGGGCTGACTATAAATTTGGATGCGGAGCATGTAATCCTTCCGAGTATGCCGTCCAGTCTCTTGAGCCCTTCCGTCTTCCAGTTCATATCGTTTAATCAGGCGGATTAACCGGCTGGCGTTCAGCCAGCAAGCCCCCTGCCGACCTCTAGTATAAATCTTGCCGGCTGAATAAGGTAGGCCGTAATTATGTATTTAGTCGTGATTGACGGAATTAAGAACCGGGACGGCTTTAACCGGCGCGCGCCTTCGCACTGGAGCCGACGGCTTCTGCGGTTTTATCTCAGGCTACTGTTATTCCCTCGTCCAGGTAGACGTTCTGTACGGCGTTCAGAATCTGGACTCCCTCTCTCATAGGCTTCTGGAACGATTTCCGGCCCGTGATGAGGCCCATGCCGCCCGCTCTCTTGTTGATGACCGCCGTCCTGACCGCCTGCGCGAGGTCATCCTCTTCCCTGCCCGTGGATGCGCCCCCGGAATTTATCAGTCCGGCGCGGCCCATGTAACAGTTGACCACCTGATACCTGGTCAGGTCGATCGGATGATCGGACGTGAGCTTCGAGTAGACCTTCGGGTCCGTCTTCCCGAACTTGAGCGCAAGGAACCCCCCGTTGTTCTCGGCCTGCTTCTGCTTTACTATGTCGGCCTCAATAGTGGCGGAGATATGGTTCGCCTGCCCCGTGAGGTCCGCCGATAAATGGTAATCCGTTTTTTCGGTGCTGAAGGCCGGGTTTCTGAGATACGCCCAGAGCACGGTTACAAGCCCGAGCGTGTGGGCATAACTGAACGCCTCCGAAACCTCCTGTATCTGACGGTCGCTCCCCTCGGAGCCGAAGTATATCGTAGCCCCTACCGCGACCGCCCCCATCTGAAAAGCCTGATCGACGTTCGCGAACATTATCTCGTCGTATTTGTTCGGGTAAGTGAGGAGCTCGTTATGATTGAGCTTTACCAGAAACGGAATCCTATGCGCGTATTTCCTGGAGACGGCTCCCAGCACACCGAGCGTGGAGGCGACCGCGTTACAGCCCCCCTCGATCGCGAGCTTTACTATATTCTCCGGATCGAAATAAATGGGATTGGCGGCGAAGGAGGCCCCGGCCGAGTGCTCTATCCCCTGGTCGACGGGTAGTATCGACATATATCCGGTCCCGGCGAGCCTGCCGGTGTTGTACATGAGCTGGAGGTTCCGCAATACGGAGTTCGGCCTGTCGGAAGGAGCGAAGACCCTTTCGACGAAATCGGGGCCGGGCAGATGCAGCAGGTTCCTGGAAACGGTTTTGCATTTGTGATCGAGCAGATAACCGGCCTCTTTGCCCAAAAGCCTGACTATGGAATCCTTCCCCTCTTTTACATTCGCCTTCGCCATTTTTTACTCCGTTCTTTGATAAGAGATATGTGATTTTAAAGATAACACGAAATTATTTGGATGGATAGATTTTGAACGCCGCGAACGAGTATAAGATTTCCGGTGTGTGAAAGAGGTTTAACTCGCAGCCAGAGAGATCTTCTCTTCTCTATCGTTTAATATCGAAATCCCCGGAAGCTCGTCTCCTCCCAGGAATTCGAGAAGCGCGCCGCCGCCCGTGGAGATGTGAGTAATCTCCAGATCGAGTACCTCGGCCTCCCTTATCGCGGCTACGGTTTCACCGCCGCCCACTACGGTCGTCGCTCCCCTCCATGTGGCGAGGGCAACCGACCTTGCGAGCTGAGTCGTGCCCGCGGAAAAATCCCCTATTTCGAAAACCCCCATAGGACCGCTCCAGAAAATCGAACCCGTGCCCTTTATCAGATGGTTATACTTCGCAGCCGTCTTAGGCCCGATGTCGTACCCTTTCAGGTCGTCGGGTATCTCGCCGTCGACGACCATGCAATTCTTCCTTCCCTCCAGGTTCCCCGCGACGACGTGATCGACCGGGAGAAAAATCTTATCGCCGTACTTATCGAGCGCTTCCTTCGCCCACCCTACGAACTCGTCCTCCACTATGGAGCTGCCGATATTCACGCCCTTCGCTTTAAGGAAGGTATATGCGGCCCCGCCGCCCAGAAGCACCTTGTCCGCCTTCTCTATTAGACTCTTAAGGGCGTGAATCTTATCCTTGATCTTACTCCCCCCGACTATTACAAGGAACGGGCGGTCCGGGTTCTCACGGAGCCTCGTAAGGAATTTCAGCTCCCTGCTGACGAGAAACCCCGCGACCCTCAAATCGAACATGGACGCCATACCGTAGGTGGAGGCGTGCTTTCTGTGAGACGTGCCGAACGCGTCGTTCACGTATATATCGGCATATGACGCGAGCTCTTTTGAAAATTCGGCGTCGTTGTCGGTCTCTTCCTTGTGGAACCTCAGGTTCTCGAGGAGCATGACCTCCCCGGGCTCGAGGGCGTCGAGCGCCGCTTTGACCTCAGGCCCTATGACCTTGCCGTTGAACTTGACCGACTTTCCGAGAAGCTCCGAGAGCCTCATGGCTATGGGTTTTAACGACAGCTCCGGGATAGCTATCCCTTTGGGCCTCCCTAGGTGCGACCCGAGTATCACCTTCGCCTTTCTTTCGACGAGATAGTCTATCGTCGGGATGGTCCTTCTTATTCTGTAATCCTCGCTTATCTTTCCGTCCCTTATCGGAACGTTGAAGTCCACTCTTACGAAGACGCGTTTGCCGTTGAATACGGAATCGGGCAGGTCGGATATCACGAGCTTACTCATCACAGTTTTTCTCCTATGAATTCAAGTAAATCGACTACTCTCGATGAGTACCCGTATTCGTTATCATACCAGCCGATCACTTTCACGAGATTCCCGTCGACCACGGATGTCAGCGCCGAATCGAATATAGCCGAATGCGGGTCGCCGATAAAATCCGAGGATACCAGCTCCTCGTCCGTATATCTCAAATACCCCTTCAGCTCTCCGGAAGCGGCCTGTTTGAACCTCTCGTTCACCTCTTCGGGGCTCGTAAGCTTTTTGACTTCGCATGTGAAATCGACGACGGATACGTCCGCGGTGGGGACCCTCATCGCAACGGCGCTGAGCTTGCCCTTTAGCTCGGGGAATATGATCTGTATAGCGTTTCCCGCGCCCGTATCGGTCGGAATTATAGACAGCGCCGCCGCCCTCGCCCTCCTCAAATCCTTGTGCGGGGCGTCGAGTATCCTCTGGTCGTTCGTATAGGAGTGTATGGTCGTCATCTCGCCCCTCACGATGCCGAAGCCCTCATGGAGCACCTTGACGATCATCGCGAAGCAGTTCGTCGTGCAGGACGCGTTGGAAATGATGTGGTGTTTTTCATTGTCGTAACTTTTTTCATTGGCCCCGAGCACTGTCGTGAAATCGACTTCCCCCTTCGCAGGCGCCGTAATGACGACCTTCTTCACGGTTCTACCGAGATGGATCGAGGCAGCTTCCTTCGTTCTGAATATGCCGCTCGCCTCAGCCACTATGTCCGCCTTTACATCCTCCCACGGGATATTCTTCGGGTCTTTTTCGGAAAACACCCCGATCGCTTTCCCGTTGACGAGTATATGGCCGTTCTCGGATTTGACCTCTCCCTTGTACGGGCCGAATATGGAATCGTATTTGAAAAGATGCGCGAGTGTCTTCGAATCGGAGATATCGTTAATCCCGACAAATTCCAGACCCTTCCGATCGAGGCCTATGCGAAGAATGTGCCTTCCTATTCTTCCGAACCCGTTAATACCGACCTTGATAGACATCTAACAACCCTCCGGAACTCCCGTTTTTTTCGTTTTACCGAAGAATAAAGCCTTATGAAAGTACCCTTTCAAACAATTAGAGTCAAGGTATGCGAGAGAGTAAAAAACCCCGTATAACTATACCATCGATAAAGGAAAATCTCTAAGAACTTGTATTTGATTCTTTTCCCGGATATTTTCAATCCCTATGAGAAAAAAGAAAGCGGCTATATTGGGCGCGAGCGGGTACACGGGAGGGGAGCTTCTGAGGTTCCTTCTCACCCATCCCCATGTGGAAGCCGCTTATTTAACTGCGGATAAGCACGCCGGAAGGAATATATCGGACGTATTCCCTCATCTGGGCGGGTTCCTCGACCGGAGGCTCGAGCCCCTCGACCCGGGCGCCCTGCCTGAGGATATAGACGTCGTTTTTCTGGCCCTCCCCCACGGGGAATCGGCCAGAGTCGTCCGGGAACTCTACAAAAAGGACCTGAAAATTATTGACCTGGGGGCGGATTTCAGGCTTAGCCACGGGGTCTATAAGGACTGGTACGGAGAGCACCCGTGCCCGGAGCTGATAGAGGAAGCGGTGTACGGGCTCCCCGAGATTAACAGGCCGGCGATCAAAGGGGCTAAATTAATAGCGAATCCGGGCTGCTACCCGACATCGGCGATATTAGGGCTCGCCCCGCTGCTAAAAGAGAATCTGATCGAGCCCGACTCGATAATAGTCGATTCGAAGTCGGGGGTGTCGGGAGCGGGCAGGTCCCCGTCGCTCGATTACCATTTCTGCGAGGTGAACGAGGGGGTCAGGGCTTACAAGATCGGGGAGCACCGCCATATGCCGGAGATCGAGGAAGTGCTCTCGGTCTACTCCGGAGTCGATGTGAGCGTCTCCTTTACCCCTCACCTGATACCGATGGACAGGGGGATACTCTCGACTATCTACGTAAGACTGAAAAAGAAAAGGACGACCGGACAGCTGATCGGCCTCTACGAAGAGCATTACGGCGGGGAGAGGTTCATAAGGATATCCCCCGAAAAGGTCTATCCGTCCACGTCACAGGTCAGGGGTTCGAATTTCTGCGATATAGGCATGAGGGCTGATCCTGAGAATAAAACCGCTATTATAGTCTCGGTCATAGACAACCTCGTTAAAGGCGCTTCCGGAGCCGCGGTTCAGAACATGAACGTCATGATGGGATTCGAAGAACCCGCCGGCCTGGAAGTACCTCCGATATTCCCTTGAAAAGCGCGGCCCCGATTTTCAAAGCGCCCTGGAGCTGCCGCCCCGCGCTTCCCTTATCCTTTCGACCGCTCTCGGTACGATTTCGCCTGCCGCGTCTATTTCTTCGTCCCCTGTAAACCTGCCGAGACTGAACCTCACCGAAGAGGAGGACTCTTCTCTCGAGAGGCCCATGGCCATGAGCACGTGGGATGGATCGACCTTACCTTCCGAGCATGCGGAGCCCGTCGATAAAGCTATGCCTTCGAGATCGAGGGCCATCGATAGGGAATCCCCGCTCACCCCGTCTATAAATACATTTAACGTATTAAAGAGAAGCCTGTCGATATCGCCGTTCAGTCTTATGCCGCGTATATCGGATGAGAACCTCTCCCATAACCTGTCCCGGAGCGGCCTTATCCTCTTTTCGTCTTCTTTCATCTCGCGGAGTGATATTTCGGAGGCCATACCCATGCCTGCGATCGCGGGCACGTTCTCGGTGCCGGAACGGCCGCCCCTCTCCTGCCCGCCTCCGTGGATCAGGGGCACAAGCCGGACCCTCTTATTAATCCCCTCCCGGATATAAAGGGCGCCCGCGCCCTTGGGGCCGTAGAACTTGTGCGCGGATAAGGTCATTAGATCGGCGGGAATCTCATCCGTGTCTATAGGTATCTTTCCCGCGGCCTGCACCGCGTCGGTATGAAAAATGGCCCCCTTCTCCTTTGCGATGCGGGCGATCCCGGCTATAGGCATGACGGCCCCGGTCTCATTGTTGGCGAATATGCACGATACGAGTATCGTCTCATCAGAAATTGAGTCCCGGAGCTCGTCGAGGTCGATAATGCCCGAGGCGTCCACGCCCAGATATGTGACCCGAAAACCGGACCTCTCGAGGGCCCTGAAGGCCTCGAGCACGGACTCGTGCTCGACACACGTCGTTACCAGATGACTCCCTTTTTTCCCTGCGTCCGCCAGGGCGACGCCCTTGACCGCGTAGTTGTTGCTCTCGCTTCCCCCGGACGTGAATACGATCTCTCTCGGGCTGGCATTGATAAGGGCGGCGACCTGCTCCCTTGCGCGATCGAGCGCGCCCTTCCCCCCCATGCCTAACGAGTGGATGCTCGACGGATTCCCGAAGCCGTCTTTGAAATAGGGCATCATCGCCTCTAACACGCGCGGGTCGAGAGGGGTGGCGGCGTTGTAATCCATATATATTTTTTTCATCGGACCGAGGTTCTTAAGTTTACATCAGGCGGGCGTTATTCGAAATTCGCGATAATCGGTGAAACGTTCCCGGAGCCTTTATAATTTCGGGTTTCGAAGAGGTACGCATACTCGTCTTTCACGATCTGAACGAGCTCGGCCCCGAGTTTCGAGAGCTTCCTGTCCCTGTGCCAGGCGGCGACTACGGTGCGCTTGGGGGACTGCCCCTTGATCGGCCTGTAAACGCATCTATTGGAATCATCCGTCATAACGAGCATCCCGGGCACAAGAGACACGCCGCTCCCGAACGAAACGCAGTGCTGTATGGTCGACAGGTTCCAGGTGCGGCAGACTATATCGGGGTTTATCTGCCTCTCATAGCAGAAATTATTTATCTGCTCGCCGAGACAGTGCTCTTCATCGAGGGCGATGAACGGAATATCCCTCAAATCCTCGATCGTTACATCATTCAGTTTAGCAAGCTCGTGGCCGGGCGATAAAGCGAGTATCAGGGGGTCATCAAAAAGGGGCTCCGTCCTGATAAGCTTCTCATCAATGGGGAGACTCATCACGGCCATCTCTATTTCAAGCCCGATGAGGCTTTTGATAAGCCTTTCCGTAAGGTTTTCATTGACGGAGATCTGAGCCCTGGGAAAGGACTCATAAAACCTTTTGAGGACACCGGGCAATATATAGGGTGCGATCGTGGGTATTAACCCGACCGACAGCTGGCCGGAGCCGGAGCCGAGGTCATCCGAAATACCCGACTTTATGTCTCCGGCCTCTTTCAGTATGAGCCTTGCCCTCGGCAAGAGCGCCCTTCCGGCTTCCGTGAGCACGGAGGTTCTTCCAAGCCTCTCGAAAAGCCTCTGACCGAGCTCTTGTTCGAGCTTTATTATCTGCTGGCTGAGTGAGGGCTGCGCGACAAAGCATATCCTGGCAGCCTTGCTGAACCCTCCTGTCTCAGCGACAGCGACAAAGTATCTAAGCTGATGAAGCTCCATTCCGTCGACTCCTCCGCGCAATCCCGTAATAGGTCAGCGCATACCTGCCCAAACTCCCGGCATGAATAATCGCCAATAATCTGGGCAAACATGAATATAGTTAATGCCTATGGATATTATAGACAATTAATATTTGACGTCTATAGCATTTCAGATAGATAATACTATAAAGAGGTAATAATCTACCAGGGGGTAATAGATATGAAAGAGAAGAATACGCTTACGACGGCTCACGACAGTACTAAAGGAAATATGAATGCCGGTGGTGAAGGTAAGTGCCCGTTTACGGGCGGAATGCTAAAGCACAGCGCTGGCGGCGGCACTTCAAACAGGGAATGGTGGCCGAATCTGCTGAGGTTGTACATCCTCCGCCAACACTCTTCTTTATCCAATCCGATGGGAGACGCGTTCAACTACGCCCGGGAGTTCAAGACCCTCGATCTGGATGCAGTGAAGAAAGACATCTTCGATCTTATGACCGCATCCCAGGACTGGTGGCCGGCCGACTACGGTCACTATGGGCCGCTCTTCATTCGGATGGCGTGGCACAGCGCCGGTACTTACCGCATCACCGACGGCCACGGCGGCGGGGGCTCCGGCAGCCAGCGCTTTGCGCCCCTCAACAGCTGGCCCGACAACGCGAACCTCGATAAGGCGCGCTTGCTGCTCTGGCCGGTCAAGCAGAAATACGGCAGGAAAATTTCCTGGGCCGACCTGATGATCCTCGCCGGCAACTGTGCCCTCGAATCAATGGGCTTCAAGACGTTCGGTTTCGCCGGCGGACGTGAGGACATCTGGGAGCCTGAGGAAGATATCTATTGGGGTTCCGAGGCCGAATGGCTTGGAGACAGGCGTTACTCAGGCGACCGGGAACTGGAGAATCCCCTCGGCGCCGTTCAGATGGGCCTGATCTACGTGAACCCCGAAGGTCCAAACGGAAATCCCGACCCTCTCGCGGCGGCCCGTGACATTCGCGAGACCTTCGGCCGCATGGCTATGAACGACGAAGAGACTGTCGCACTTATTGCCGGCGGACACACTTTCGGCAAAACCCATGGAGCCGCCGATCCAGCCAAGTATGTTGGTCGCGAACCCGCTGCTGCCGGCATAGAGGAGCAGGGACTGGGCTGGAAAAACACTTTCGGCAGCGGCAATGCAGACGACTCCATTACCAGCGGGCTCGAGGGCGCATGGACCACAACACCCACGAAGTGGAGCAACAACTATTTCGAGAACCTGTTCGGTTTCGAATGGGAGCTGACAAAGAGCCCCGCCGGTGCGCATCAGTGGAGACCGAAGAATGGAGCAGGCGCCGGTACAGTGCCGGACGCGCACGACCCGTCTAAGAGTCACGCGCCGTTCATGCTCACGACTGACCTCTCTTTGCGGATGGACCCTGTCTATGAGCCGATTTCAAGACACTTTTACGAGAATCCGGATGAGTTCGCAGACGCATTCGCCCGTGCCTGGTACAAGCTTACGCACCGCGATATGGGTCCCCGCTCACGCTTGCTCGGCCCGGAAGTGCCGGCGGAAGAGCTGATATGGCAAGACCCTATCCCGGCTGTTACGCATAAACTGATTGACGAGATGGACCTTGCTGCACTGAAGGCTAAAATCCTGGCCTCGGGACTGTCGTTGTCCCAGCTGGTATCGACCGCCTGGGCGTCGGCATCGACGTTCCGCGGCTCCGATAAACGAGGCGGCGCGAATGGTGCGCGCATCCGCCTTGCACCACAGAAGGATTGGGAAGTTAACAATCCGGCCCGATTAGCGACAGTGCTGGAGACGCTTGAGGGCATCCAGAAAGAGTTCAACTCCGCCCGGACCGGGGGCAAGATGGTTTCACTCGCAGATTTGATCGTTCTCGGCGGATGCACAGGCATCGAACAGGCGGCGAAGAATGCCGGCCGCGAAGTGACGGTGCCCTTTGCGCCCGGACGTGCAGATGCGTCGCAAGAGCAAACCGATGTGGAATCCTTCGCCTACCTCGAGCCGGCTGCGGACGGATTCCGCAACTACCTGAAGTCCCGATGCCCGGTGCGGGCAGAGGATATGCTGGTCGACCGGGCGCAGCTCTTGACGCTGACCGCTCCCGAGATGACGGTTCTCGTCGGCGGCATGCGCGTGCTTAACACTAACTTCGGTCAATCCCCGCATGGCGTCTTCACCAAACGTCCGGAGGCGCTGACCAATGACTTCTTCGTCAACCTGCTCGATTTGGGCACGACATGGAAGGGGACTTCGGAGGCGGAAGAAGTGTTTGAAGGCCGTGATCGCAGGACAGGCGAACTCAGGTGGACCGGTACCCGGGTCGATCTCATCTTCGGTTCTAACTCGGAACTCCGGGCTGTCGCCGAAGTCTACGGGTGCGAGGACTCTCAAGAGCGGTTTACGCATGACTTTGTGGCGGCGTGGACTAAGGTTATGAATCTCGACCGCTTCGACCTGGCCTGATTTCAGTTATTAGAAAAAATGGCCACATTTAACCGGGAGAGTGTCCCTGAGAGGGTGGTGCATGCGAAGGGGTCGGGAGCATTCGGCACCCTTACGATTACGAACGATATAACGAAGTACTCGAGGGCGTTCCCGGTTAAAAAAGCCGCCCGACAACAATAAATTGAATCATAGCTTATCGTCATGCCCATCTTGTCATTTAAAAACCACGGTGATGAAGCCTCCTCCTGGGGGTTCATCACCGTTTTTTTTATCATTGCACATATTCATAGTCCTTCCACAAGCCTCATTATCCGCCCTCTGTAAACTGAAACCGGTTGTAATCATTGAAAGATAGAGTATTGACCCGGCTCTAAGAATATGTAATCATTAAATTTTGATGGGTCGTAAAAATGATAATCTCCGTTAATTGGCTGAAAGAGTACGTCGGAATCGACATCGCCCCCGAAGAGCTTGCGGATAAGCTCACGATGGCCGGTCTCGAGGTTGAGGCTGTTGAGTATCGGGGGAGGGGTCTCGAGAATGTTGTAGTTGCTCAAATCCTCGAATTGAAGCCGCACCCCGACGCGGCAAAGCTTTCCCTCTGCGACGTCTCGGACGGAGAAAAGAACTATCCTATCGTGTGCGGCGCAAACAATATGAAGTCAGGCGACAAGGTCGCGCTCGCGAAAATCGGCACAACCCTGCCTCCGGGACCGAAATTCCCAGAGGGTATGACCATCAAGAAAGCCAAAATAAGGGGCGAGGTCTCGGAAGGGATGCTTTGCGCGGAGAACGAACTCGGCATCGGAGAGGAGATTGACGGAATAATGATACTCCCCGCTTCGGCCAGGGTCGGTGCGAGGCTCATAGACGAGATAGGACTAAACGACGTAATATTCGAGATCAATGTCACCCCGAACCGCCCGGACTGCCTGAGCGTCGTAGGTATCGCGCGCGAGGTAGCCGCACTACTCGGATTGAAATTAAATTATCCCCCGACGACTGCCACCGAATCGGGCGAGGATATACGTCAACTGGCGAAAGTGGAACTTCTGGATCGGGAAAAGTGCCCCAGATATTCTTGCCGGGTCATAAAGAACGTGAATATAGGGCCCTCACCAATGTGGCTCAAGTCGAGGCTCGAGTCCTCGGGCATAAGATCGATAAACAATGTCGTCGACGTCACGAACTTTGTGCTCCTGGAGTTAGGCCAGCCGCTGCACGCGTTCGACTACGACCTCGTAGAGGGAAGAAAAATAATCGTCAGGGCTGCGGGAGAGGGAGAGGTTATAAAGACCCTCGACGGCGTCGAAAGGAAGCTCTCGCCCGAAGACCTGCTCATCTGTGACGAGAAGAGACCGGTCGCGCTCGCGGGCGTGATGGGCGGCTCGAATACAGAGGTGTCGGACGGTACGAAAAATATTCTCCTTGAAAGCGCATACTTCGACCCTTCCGCAATCAGGAAAACGTCGAGAAAGACGGGGCTCAAATCGGAGTCCTCATACAGGTTCGAAAGGGGCGTAGACCCGAACGGGATAACGAAGGCGCTCGACAGGGCGGCCGAGCTTATCAGGGAATTATCCGGAGGTCAGGCTGCAAAAGGCAGGATAGACGAGTATCCGGCAACGATCGAACCCTCTCTCGTCAGGCTCGCGCTGAAACGCGTCAACTCGATACTCGGAACCGCCTTCGACGCGGGAGAGATTACACGGATATCGGAGGGGCTCGGCTTCGAAAAGGCTGCGGCTTCAAACGGGGAGATCACTTTCCGCATCCCCACGTGGAGAGTGGACGTCACGAGGGAGATCGATCTGATCGAAGAAATCGCGAGGCTCTACGGTTACGGCAACATTCCCAGCACGCTGCCGGCCGTAACAATGAAAACGGAAGGGGTAGGTCCCGGCAAAAAAGTTCAGGGGAAATTTAAGGAAATATTCGTTTCAGGGGGGTTCTCGGAAGCCATAAATTTCAGCTTTGAAGACTACGAGCTTTTAACCCTCTTCGGAAAGACCGAGGCGCTCGGGATACTTAATCCGATTTCGAGCGAGGGAGCGGCAATGAGGACGAGCCTCCTGCCCGGCCTTATCAGAAACAGCGTACTCAACCTTAACAGGCAGGAGCAGAACGTAAGATTATTCGAGATCGGAAAGATATTCATACCGACCGGCAAGGGCGAGCTTCCGGTCGAAATAACGAAATTAGCCGCGGCTGCAACCGGAAGAAGACAGCCGGAACTATGGGACAAGGAGGAATTCGATTTCTTCGACTTTAAAAACCTGCTCGATAAGGGATTCGATGCCCTATCCATTTCAGGGAGAGTCAAATTCCGGAGGGCAGCGGAAATCGGGTTTCTCCACCCGGGCAAATCCGCTGTTATAACCGCCGGCGGCGGGGATTGCGGTTTTATAGGCGAGCTGCACCCGGACTTGAGCGACAAGCTCGAAATCTCGAAACGGCTGTATGTAATGGACCTGGACCTGGACAGGATAACCGGGGAATTCAGTGAAACGAGAAAGGCGTTCACACCGCTTCCCAGATTCCCCGCAGTAAGAAGGGACATAGCTTTAATAATCGACGAGGAAACACCCGTGAGCAGCATTCTCGAAGAGATTCAGAGCCTTGATTCGAAGCTTATCGAGGACGCCCTGGTGTTCGACGTGTTTACGGGGAGCCCTGTGGAGAAGGGGAAGAAGAGCGTTGCGGTTTCGCTCCAGCTAAGGGCCCAGGACAAGACCCTCACCGAGGAAGAAATAAATAAAGTACAGGATAAGACAATTAAAAAACTACAATTGGCTCTCGGGGCCGATTTGCGTACAATATAATAAACAAGAGAGGTAAGCGACATGACGAAAAAAGAACTCGCGGACGTAATTCACACCAAGATCGGACTCTCCAAGAGGGAATCTGCGGAAATAGTCGAGTTTTTCTTCGAGGTAGCCAAAGAGAAACTCAGCAGGGGCGAGGGGATAAAGCTTCCGAGGTTCGGCAGTTTCCGTGTACAGAGCCGGAAGGCCAGAAAGGGAAGAAACCCGGCCACGGGCGAAACGATTGAAATCGCAGAGAGGCGCGCTGTCGTTTTCAAGCCGAGCAGGTTTCTCCGCGACGCAATCGACAAGCAGACAGCTTGATGAATGAGGCATATCTATAGTTTTTTCAAGCAGAACATACTCGCCGGAGTACTGGTCACAGTACCGTTCGGTCTTACGCTTTTTATATTATTCAAGCTCGGGGCGTGGATCGTATCCCTCATCAGTGCGGCCCCTGCCAGACTAATCGGCAGCTATCTGGCCGAGCTCCCTAAAGGTCTATATGAAGCCGCCCTCTTCCTGATAGGCCTCCTCGGCACGCTTCTGGTCGTCTTATTTATAGGAGCGGTCGCGAGAAACTTCGTCGGCAGGAAGCTGGTCGATTTCGGGGAGGCGATTATCTCTAAAATCCCCCTCACGAGGACAATCTACATAGCCACTAAACAGGTGATAAATACCCTTTTCATAGGCACCGGAATCAAGAATCTGAAGAGGGTCGCTCTCTTGGAGTTTCCGAGAAAAGGAGTTTACTCGATAGGGTTTATAACCGGGACGCTCGAAGCGGGCGTCCATCAGAACCAGTCCGGCCAAAGACTCCTTAGCATATTCATACCAACGACCCCGAACCCCACGACCGGGTACTATGTAATGCTCCCCGAAGCGGATATCACGGAGCTCCCGATAACGATCGAAGACGCGTTCAAGATAATAATGTCGGCGGGTCTCGCTACCAACAACATAGAAAATGTTCTTCCGGGTAAAGAAAACAATTGAGAAGTACGAGATGCTCGAGCCCGGAGAAAGGGTGGTCATCGGGGTCTCGGGGGGCGCTGATTCCATATGCCTTCTTCACATCCTGATGGAATTACATGAATATGGCGCGGATATCATAGTCGCTCATTTAGACCATGGAATCAGGGGGAAGGAGGCGAAGAGAGACGCGTTATTCGTAAAGAGAACGGCCGAGTCCCTCGGTTTGAAATTCGAGCAGGGCGAAGCCGACGTCCCGCGCTTCAAGAAGGAATCGAAGCTGACACTCGAAGAGGCCGCGAGGGTGCTCAGGTATGAGTTCCTCGAAGAAACGCGTGTGAAATACGGGGCGGACAAGATAGCGACCGCTCATACACTCGACGATCAGGCCGAGACCGTATTGATGAGGCTCATCAGGGGCAGCGGCAGGAAGGGGCTCTCGGGCATCCCTCCCGTATCAAATGGGGTGATAATAAGACCCCTCATCGAGACCCCGCGCCGGGAGATAGAAAAGTATCTTGTATCAAATGGTATTAAATGGATCGAGGATTCGACGAACAAGCTCAGGACGATGCACAGGAACAGGATAAGGCTCGACCTGCTGCCGGAGCTGGAAAAATATAACCCTAAGATCAAGGAGACCCTTTCGAGAACCTCAGGTCTCTTGAGGATCGAAGAAGATTATATAGACCGGGAGGCGAAAAAATATTTCAGACGTATCTTTACGCCCGGCGAATCCGAATTGAAAGGGGATTTGAGAAAATTCAGACGACTCCATCAAGCCCTCAGGTTAAGCATCCTCAGGCTGGCAATCCAGGGGCTTGAAAAGGGCATTAAGAACATTACATCACTCCACATCATGGCAGCTGACGTATTCCTGACGTCGGACGCCGCGTCCGGGGAGGTAGAGTTCCCGGACGAAATGGTAATCGCCAAGGGGTATGATTCATTCCTCGTAACCGCCAGGTCCGGTCTCGAGCGCAGATTCTCCTACGTTATCGCTTCACCCGGAAAATGGAGCTTCCCCGGGTTCGAGGTTGATATCGAGAAGGTATCGGCCGGAGCACTTGAGGAAGAGAGAGAAGACGTAGTTTATCTGGATGCCGGCAAGATAGGGTTTCCGATCGAGATAAGGGGCTTCAGGGCCGGGGACAGGTTCATCCCGCTCGGGATGAAGGATGAGAAAAAGCTAAAAAACTTCTTCGTGGATGAGAAAATCCCCCGCTTCGAGAGGTACAGGGTCCCGATATTCACGACCGGGGGGGAGATATTCTGGATCGGGGGCATGAGGATCGACGAAAGGTTCAAGGTGAAAAAGAAAGGACAGAAAGCGCTTAAACTGAGCATCCGAATACCGTAAATCTTCGGGCGGACGGTTTCACAGTTCCTTCCCGGCATTGAGCGCCAGATAAGACGCCCCTATTATCCCCTCGTCGTCCCCGAGCACGCTCTTCATCACCTTTACCCTTTCGGCGGGGGCCCGGAGCGCCCTTCGTTTGAGCTCCGCGAGCGCCTTGCCTATAAACATTTCCCAGGCCTGTGAAACGCCCCCGCCGATTACTATCATTTCGACGTTCAGGATATTTACTAGGCTCGCCATCCCTATACCGAGCGCGGTGCCGAACTGCTCCCATATGCCGAGCGCGGCCCGGTCGCCATCGAGGGCCGCCTTCATGACGGCTTCCGGTATCCTGCCCGGATCTTCATCATTTACCAGTCCCCTGAGCGCGGTTTTTGAATTCGGATCCGAGAGGACTTCTTTTACCATGCGCCTGATGGCTGTCGCCGATGAGTAGCTTTCGAGGCATCCGTAATTCCCGCAGTTGCATTTCGCTCCGTCAGGATAGATAGTCATGTGACCGACCTCCCCTCCCATGCCGTCGGCGCCCCTCCAGAGCTTTCCGTCGAGGACTATCCCGCCGCCGACCCCTGTCCCGAGCGTGATTATCACGAGCGACCCGACATCCTTACCGGCCCCCATCCACCATTCCCCGACGGCGGCGCAGTTGGCGTCGTTTTCTATGATTACCGGAACGGCATCCCCCAGTCTAGCGCGGAGGTTCTCCCTTATAGGATAGTTATTGACGTTGCATATATTAGGCGCCTGGGTGATTATTCCGGTCTTGAAGTCGATTATTCCCGGGATACCGAACCCCGCCGCGGACACATCTTCACCCCCGCCGATGTTCTTAATCAGTCTGACCAGATTGCCGATAACCGCCTCGATACCCTTATCGGCATCGGACGCGACCTTCATACGGTTTATTATTTTTCCGTCCGAGCCGACAAGAGCGCCCCTCAGGTTTGTGCCGCCGACGTCTATTCCGATAACCCTCTTTTCCATATCGTTCGCCCTTCCGTATAAAAATATTTCAATCCATGCTGTAAAATATCATCCATACTCGGGTTTGTGTAAAGACGGAGAGAAAAACTAAATGGATTTCGACTTCACGGAAGAACAGAAGATGATAAGAAACGTCGCGAGAGAATTCGCCAGGAAGGAAATCGCGCCTGCCGCAGAATACTACGACAGGAACTCGGAGTTCCCGCATGAAATTCAGACTAAGGCTCGCAAGCTCGGATTGATAAACGTGGTCATACCCGAGGAGTACGGCGGCTCGGGGCTTTCCGCGATCGAGATGATATTGGTAACGGAAGAGCTCGCGTGGGGCTGTGCGGGAATCGCCGTGAGCGGGATCGCCATCAACACGCTGACTGCGCAGCCGATTCTGCTCGCCGGCGACCATGAGCAGAAAAAGAAGTATCTCGGCATTCTCTCCGAAGGATACGGATCATACTGCGTCTCGGAGCCGAACGCGGGCTCCGACGTGGCCTCCATGCTCACGAGCGCGAAGAAGCTCAAAGACATGTACATACTCAACGGCCAGAAGACCTGGATATCGAACGCTAACGAGGCTTCCTTTTTCGTCGTATTCGCCAAGACATCTCCCGGCGAAGGACACAGGGGGATAAGCGCTTTCCTCGTCGACCGGGACGCGCCTGGGGTCGAGGTATCGAAAAAATTTCCGAAGATGGGGCAGAGGGCGAGCGACGCTTGCGAGGTGGTGTTCAAAGACGTCGAGCTTTCGGCGAAGTCGCTTCTCGGAAATGAAGGCGACGGGTTCAAGCTCGCCATGAAGGTCTTCGATCACACGAGACCCCTTATCGCGGCGCTCGGCGTCGGCGTCTCCCAGCGCGCGCTCGACG